>CANPNN010000060.1 GCA_947575475.1 uncultured Pseudoflavonifractor sp. | reverse complement strand
GGGGCTTTGGGTGTTTTTGGGGGGGTGGGGGGTGGGGGGGCCCCAAAAAAACCCCCCCGGGGGGGGGGGCCTCAGGGCCCCCCCCGCCCCGTGCCTTTTGGTCGTCAGAAGCAGGCTTTGTCCACCTGTCCCGCCTCAAACTGGTCCCAGAAGCGGAGGTATCCGGCCCGGTCAAATTTGGGGGTAAAACCGGACTTGATCTTTCGGGCCTGGGCGGCGTGGTCCCAGAGAAGGTCGATGACGGTCAGGGCCATGGCCTTGGCGGGCATGACGTAGGCCATCTCCTTGTCGCAGATGGTGAAATCCTTGCTGTGGGCGTCCCCCAGGTAGCCCCCGGTGGACATGTGGACAAAGGGCATCAGGCTGCTGATATCCCCGGCGTCGGTGGCCCCCATGAGCTCCTGGCCATAAATGTTGCTGCCCGGGCCGAGAAGGGCCTCGCCGTTTTGGGCGAAAAGCTCCGAGATATGGGGATCCTGGATGAGGGGCAGGTAGCCGGGCAGCTCCCGAATATCCACCGTGGCCCCGATGGCGTAGGCGCAGCCCTGGAGGCAGCGGTTCACCTTCTCCGAGGCGTCCAGGATCCCCTCCAGGTTGGTGCCCCGGACGTAGGTTTCCAGCCGCACGTCGGCGGGGACGATGTTCACCAGGTCGCCCCCCTTGGTCATGATGGGGTGGATGCGGATGCGGTCCTTCTCCCGGAAGGTCTCCCGCTGGGAGTTGACGGCCAGCAGGGAAAGGCAGGCGGCGTTGAGGGCGTTGATCCCGTCGAAGGGCCGGGCCCCGGCGTGGGCCTCCTTGCCCGTAAAGCGGATGAGCTTGCCGATGAAGCCGGAACTGTCGCAGCCGATGAGAAAATGCCGGTCCCCCACCCCGGCGTGGGAGTGGATCATCATGCCCATGTCCACGTCGTCCAGGACCCCCTGGCGGATGAACTCCTGCTTGCCGCCCATGAAGTGTATCTTTCCCTCCTGGCGCAGGCGCTCCCGGTACTCCAGCTCCACATATTCCTCGGCGGGGACGGCGGCGAAGACCACGTCCCCGTCCAGTTCGGCGGCCAGGGGGGCCAGGCCCATGGCCGCCCCCAGCATGGAGGCGATCTGGGAGTTGTGGCCGCAGGAGTGGGCGGCCCCGGTATTGGGGTCGGCCTGGGGATGGAGGGGGCAGATCACCGCGTCCAGCTCCCCCATGACCATGACCCGGGGGCCGCTCTCCCGGCCCTTCAGGCTCCCCTTTACCCCGGTGAGGGCCAGGTGGTCCTGGTGGGGGATGTGCAGGCTGTCCAGGGTCTCCCGGACCAGGGCGGAGGTGCGCTCCTCCTTGAAGCCCAGCTCCGGGTGAGCGAAGATGTCCTCGCCCAGGGCGATGATCCGGTCCCTGTTTTCGTCGATCAGGGCGGCGCAGCGCCCTTTCAGCTCTTCTTTTGTCATAGAAATACTCCCTCTCCGGGCCCCTGGAAAAATCGTGAATTTTCACAGGGGAAATTGATCCGTGCCCCCCTATCATATACAAAAAGCCGTTTTATTTCAAGCGGTCTTGACAATTTTCCGGGGAAAAGATAGACTTTATAGCGTAAAAACTCGACAGGCTCCAAAGGCGGGGCCGAAAAGACGGGAGGACGCTTATGCTGACTGCTGTGGTACAGGCTGTGCGGGGAAAGGCCCCCTTTGACCTCCTGATCCGGAACATACAGATCGTGAATGTATATAACTCCTCCATTGCGCCCGGGTGTATCGGGGTGGTGGGGGAGCATATTGTTTATGTGGGGCCTTTGGAGCCGGATCTCCACGCCCGGCGGGTGATAGACGGGCAGGGGCGGTATGCCCTGCCCGGGTTTGTGGACAGCCACATGCACCTGGAGAGCAGTATGCTGGCCCCCGCCCACTTTGCACGGATCGCCCTGGGCTGCGGCACCACCACGGTGGCCGCCGACCCCCATGAGATCGGCAATGTGATGGGACTGGAGGGAGTGCGGGCCTTGGTGGAGGCCTGCGAGGGCCTGCCCCTGCGGACCCTGGTCATGGCCCCCTCCACCATCCCCTCCGCCCCCGGGTACGAGGGCTCCGGGTATGAGGTGGGGGCCGGGGAGATGGACCGGCTTTTGGACCTGCCCGGGGTTTGGGGCCTGGGGGAGGTCATGGACTTTAACGCGGTGGCGGACGGCGAGGAGCGTATTCTATCGGTGATAGAGCGGGCCCGCCGCCGCCATTGTCTTTTGGACGGACACGCCTCCCTGCTGACGGGGGCGCGGCTCCAGGCCTTCCGGGCCACGGGGATCGACAGCGACCACACCACAAACTCCCCGGAGAAGCTCCGGGAGGAGCTGGCGTTGGGCTTTACGGTCCAGGTGCAGGAGTCCATGCTCTCCGAGGAGATGGTCCGGGCCATGAACGAGGCCCCGGTCCAGGACCGGATCTGCCTGGTGACTGACGATGTGCCTCTCCACCGGCTGATGCGGGACGGGCATCTCAACCATGTGGTGGAGAAGGCCATTTCCCTTGGGCTGGAGCCTGTGCGGGCCATCCGGTTCGCCACCATAAACGCCGCCCAGCGGCTGCGGCTCTATGACGTGGGGGGACTGGCCCCGGGGATGGCGGCCGACGTGCAGCTGGTGGAGGATATCCGCCGGCCCAGGCCGGTGTTTTTGCTCCGGGGCGGGGAGGTCATTGTGGAGGAGGGGCGGTTTTTGCCCCGGCTTCCGGTGGTGATCCCCCCCATCCTGCGGGAGAGCACCATGGACATCGACCCGGTGAGGGAGGAGGACTTCCGCATCCGGGTGGAGGTCCCCAACCGGTTCCCGGGGGGACGGGGGAAGGCCAACCTCATCGGCCAGGACGGCGTGGGGGTCCGGACCAAGCGGGTGGAGCGGACGTTGAAGCTGGGGCCGGAGGAGAATGGATCATCTGAGGTCCGGACGGAAAAGCTATTGAAGATGGCGGTATTTAACCGCTATGGGAAAAAACGCCGGGGCCTGGCTCTGGTGGACGGGATGGACGGGGTGACCGGGGCGGTGGCTTTGACCTACGGTCACGACTGCCACAACCTGACGGTTTTCGGCGGCAACGACGCCGACATGGCTCTGGCGGCAAACGCCGTCATTGAAGCCGGGGGCGGACTTTGCACCGTTCAGGGGGGGGAGGTCCGGCACCGGATATCCCTGCCCCTGGCGGGGCTGATGTGCGACCTGCCCCCGGAGGAGCTGCTGGGACAGATGGAGGAGCTGCTGGAGCACTGCCGGGAGATGGGCTTCCGGCACAGGAATCTGCTGACCTTCCTGACGGTGATGCCCCTGGCGGTGTCCCCCGAGATCAAGTGTACCGATATGGGGCTGCTGGACGTGGCCCACAAGAAATTTCTGCCCCTGGTGGAGGGGATAGAGGAGGATGGGTGATGGAGCGGAGACGACAGGCCGTCCTTCTGGCCCTGCCCGCGGCCCTGGCCCTGCTGGTGTTTTTTCTCATCCCCATGGCGTACATTCTGCTTCGGACGGTGAGGACCAACGGGTTTGCTGATTTTATCGACTTTTTTACCGACCCCTTTTATCTGGATATCCTGTGGACCACCCTGCGGGTGTCCCTGATCTCCACGGGGCTGTCCCTGGCGCTGGGGTATCCGGCGGCCTACTATATGGCCCGGACCCGGTCCCGGGCCAGAAAGTGGATGATGATCGTCATCCTCTTTCCCTTTCTGGTCAGCGCGGTGGTCCGGTCCTACGGCTGGATGGTCATACTGGGGGCCAACGGGCTGCTGAACCAGGGCCTTCTGGCGTTGGGGATCATTTCTCAGCCCCTGAAGATCCTGAATACGGAGACGGCGGTGATCGTGGGCATGATCCATCTGCTGATCCCCTACATGATCCTGTCCCTGGTGGGGGTGCTTCAGAGCATCGATCCCAATGTGGAGTACGCGGCCTACAGCCTGGGGGCCACCCCGGCCCAGACCTTTGCCAAGGTGGTCTTTCCCCTGAGCCTGCCGGGGATCCTGTCCGGGTGCGTGTTGGTGTTCACCATGAGCATGACCTCCTACGTGACCCCCAAGCTGCTGGGGGGCTCCAAGTTCCGGATGATGGCCACCATGGTGGTGCAGGAGATCAACGTGAACTTTGATTGGAGCGCCGCCTCCGCCGTGAGCTATATCCTGCTGGCGGTGATATTGGCGGTCCAGGTGGTCATCGTGCTGTTGACCTCGGGCTATATGAAGCGGATGGGAGGCGGAAAGAATGGATGACAGACGGGTCAACTGGGCCTGCCGGGTTTTGGCGGGGCTGGTGATGGTCTTTTTGCTGGCCCCCCTGGTGGTCATCGTTATCGCCTCCTTTACCCCCACGGCCCTGATCACCTTTCCCCCCAAGGGGTTTTCTCTGAAGTGGTACGCCAATATCTTTCACGCCTCCACCCACTTTATAAATGGATTGGTCAACAGCCTGAAGCTGGGGCTTATCGCCACGGGGGTGGATGTGTTTCTGGGGGTCTTTGCCGCTCTGGCGGTGTGCCGGTATGATTTCAAGGGGAAGAACGCCCTGCTGAATTACTTTACCTCCCCCATGTATGTGCCCAGCGTGGCCTTTGCCTTTGTGCTTCTCCAGGTATACAGCCAGATCGGGGGGATCCCGGGGATGGCGCGGCTCCTCATCGGCCATCTGGTGATCATCCTGCCCTATATCGTCCGGAACACCGTATCGGTACTCCATGTGTTTGACTGGACGTTGGAGGACGCGGCCACCTCCCTGGGGGCTGCCCCGGCCCAGGTATTTTTCAAGATCACCCTGCCCCTGGCAAAGCCCGGGGTGCTGGCGGGGGCTCTGCTGGCCTTCCTCTACTCCTTTGACGAGGTGGCGCTGAGCAGTCTTCTCTCCACCCCCAAGTTTGTGACACTGCCCATCCGGATCATGAATTATATGGAGCTGACCTTCGACCCCACTTTGGCGGCCATCTCCACCCTGCTCATTCTGGCTTCCCTGGTCCTCATTGTGCTGATGGAGAAGCTGGTGGGGCTGGATATGTTTGTAAAGTAAGGAGGCAACGGTATGGCGACGTTGGAACTGAAAAGCCTGGTCAAACGCTTTGGGGATTTTACCGCTGTGGATGGGATGGACCTGCAGGTGGCCCAGGGGGAGATGATCGCCCTGTTGGGCGGCAGCGGCTGCGGCAAGACCACCACCCTGCGGATGATCGCCGGGTTTACCGAGCCCACCGGAGGCACCATTCTGGTGGATGGGGAGGACGTGGGAAAGATCCCTCCCTACAAGCGGAATATCGGCATCTTCTTTCAGAATTATGCCCTGTTTCCCCATATGACCGTTTTTGAGAACGTGGCCTTTGGACTGAAGCTCCAGAAGTGCTCCAAGGAGGAGACGGCCCACCGGGTGGGGGAGATCCTGTCCCTGGTAAAGCTCACCGGGCTGGACGGCCGGTATCCTCGGGAGCTGTCGGGAGGCCAGCAGCAGCGGGTGGCCCTGGCCCGGGCGTTGGTGACAAGGCCCTCCATCCTGCTGCTGGACGAGCCTCTGAGCAACCTGGACGCCAAGCTCCGGGTGGAGATGCAGGTGGAGATCAAGCGGATCCAGAGGGAGCTGGGGATCACCACCATCATCGTCACCCACGACCATGAGGAGGCGGTGTCCCTGGCCGACCGGGTCATTGTCATGAACCAGGGGCGGATCCAGCAGATCGGCACCCCCCAGGAGATCTTTGACCATCCCGCCAGCCCCTTTGTGGCGGACTTTATGGGCTTTTCCACCTTCCTCCACGGCAAGGCGGGGGGAGCGCCCCGGGGAGGGAAGCGGCCCATCCTCTGTGGGGGGAGGACTCTTTGGGTGGCCCAGGAGGAGGCGGAGGATCTGGACGAGGGGGAGAGCTGCCTGCTGGCCCTTCGCTCAGAGAGTATGACCCTGGTGGAGGCCCGGTGGGAGAACGCGTTCCCGGGCCGGATCGAGAGTATGACCTACAAAGGGCATACCACCCGGCTGGAGGTCTCGGGATGCTTTGACGAGCCGGTGTTCCCGGCCCTGGGAGAAATCCCCGGATCCGGGGTGGGGGATGAGGTGCTGGTACATTTCCCCTACCGAAAGATCTGTGTATATAAGGCATAAAATAAAACGGATGAGGAGAATGAACATGAAAAAGAAGATGCTGGCTCTGGTCCTATCCACCGCGATGATCCTGTCCCTGGCCGCCTGCGGCGGCAAGCCCGCTGAGACCCCCACCGCCGACGGCGACGGCAAGGACTTTGGCGGCGCGGAGCTGGTGGTGGCTACCTGGGGTTGGGCCGAGGCCGGACTGAAGGCCCTGGCCGCCGACTTTGAGAGCGCCTACAACTGCACCATCGTGGTGGATCCCACCAGCGGCAACGGGGACCGGCTCAACAAGCTGATGGCCGAGAAGAACGACCCCACTGCCGACGTGGCCCTGCTCACCAAGAGCTTTGCCGAGGTGGGGATCCAGGCCGACCTCTTTGAGAAGGTGGACACCGGCGTGGTCACAAGCCTTGGGAACCTCTACGACTTCGCCCAGGACAAGAACGGATATGGACCCTGCTACTCCGTGTGCCGCTACGGGATCATGTATGACGCCGCCGCCCTGGAGAAGGCCGGGGTCCCCGCCCCCACCTCCTACCAGGACCTGTTTGACGACAAGTACGCCGGCATGGTGGCCCTGCCGGACATGACCTCCACCGCCGGTCCCTATATCCTGGTGGCTATGGCCGAGGCCATGGGGGGCAGCCAGGAGGACGTGAGCGCCGCCATGGCTCTCATGCAGGAGAAGAAGGACAACATTGACCTGTGGTACAGCGCCTCCTCCGACGTGGTCAACGCCTTTACCACCGGGGAGGCCTGCATCACCGTGTTTATGGACATCAACATGCCCGGCCTCATTGACAGCGGGCTGGACATGGTATGGGCCGACGCCGCTGAGGGCTCCTTCGCCGCCCCTGCCACCGTCAACGTGGTGAAGGGCTGCAAGAACCCGGAGCTGGCCCAGCTGTTTGTGGAGTACCTGGTCTCTGACGAGACCCAGAGCAAGATCGCCGAGGCCATGAACGAGGCCCCTGTGAGCAAGAACGCCACCATGCCCGAGGAGCTGAAGACCTATCTGGCCTTCGGCGAGGAGGCCATCGGCGCCCTGAAGGAGTTTGACGAGGGGTTCATCACCAACGCCAAGGCCGAGTGGATCGACACCTTCCAGCGCACCGTGAATGTGAAGTGATCTTCCTTTCTGAATGAAATGGGACAGCCCGCCGGGAGCCGGCGGGCTGTCTTTTTTTGCCCCGGGAGAGGGTATGCCACCCGCCTCCGCCACATATAAATGGCACACAAGGAGGGGTTTTGATGAACCTGAATGTGAAGATCTTCCATCTGAAGCGAAAGCCCATGACAGTGCTGGCCTGCGCCCTGGCGGCGGCGGTGATGTTCGGGGCGGTGAACGCCCCGGCGGTGGTGGCCTCGGCCACACAGAGGCAGCTTCCCATCTACTGCGTCCAGCGGGACCAGAAGATGATCTCGATCTCCTTTGACGCGGCCTGGGGAAATGAGGACACCCAGCAGCTCATCGACATTTTGGGCAAGTATGATATCAAGGCCACCTTTTTCGTGGTGGGGGAGTGGGTGGACAAATATCCCGAGTCGGTGAAGGCCCTCCACGACGCGGGACATGAGGTGATGAACCACTCCAACGACCACGCCCACATGTCCCAGCTCAGCCGGGAGGAGATCATTGCCGACGTGAACGCCTGCAACGACAAGATCGAGGCGGTGACCGGGGTGCGGCCCACCCTGATCCGGCC
>CANPNN010000059.1 GCA_947575475.1 uncultured Pseudoflavonifractor sp. | reverse complement strand
ATCTTACCGCAACATGGTCAGCACCTTCGCCACTTCCCCCCGGGTCATAGACGCATTGGGCTTCAGGGTCCCGTCCTCATACCCGTTGACGATCCCCTGCCCTACCAGGCTGCGGACATAGCTCTTGGCCCACTCGGGGGTATCCCCCCCATCGGTAAACCCGTCCAGGTCCCTTTCCGGCCAACCCCGCATCTGGGTCCGCCCCAGAATGGTCATGACCTCGGCCCGGCTGATCCCTGCATTGGGGTAGGCGTACAGCACCCCAAAGTCCATGCTCCCCTGAACGATGCCCCGGGCATACATGGCCTTCACCGCCGGCACAGCCCACTCGGGGATCCCGGCCGCGTCTGCAAAGGGCAGCTCCACCCCCGCGTACTCCGCCAGATCCAGCCCCATCCACCGGGCCACCATAGTAAAAAACTCCGCCCGGGTGATGGTGTTGCCCGGCAGGTAGTAAAGCCCCTCATCGGCGGCCACGCCGTTGGTGATCCCCTGCTCATAGAGATAGCTCACATAGCTTGCCGCCCAGTTGTCCGTCATATCGGCAAACTCCACCAGCGCATCCCCGGGAATGTCCAGAGAGGCCCTTCCCAGGTTGCCGCTCACATCCACCGCCGTCACCGACACCCGGTGGGCCGGCTGGGGCTCGGTCACCGTGACCTCCTCCCCGGTCTCCGGGTCGGTCTCCGTCCGGACCACCGGCTCGGGAAGGGGCAGCTGGGCCGTCAAGGTCCCCTTCACCGGGTCCCAGCTCCCGGTCAGGGCGGCCCCGTCATAGCTGAGGAACACCGCCGGAGCCGCAAAGCTCTTGTCCACGTTGTCGGTGACGGTGGCGGTCAGGGTGGTCCCCTCCAGCTTCAGCTGGATCACCGGGGCCATGTCGTCAAACAGGTCCTCGTTGGAGGTGGTGAGCTGGTCCAGCCACACCGTGCCGGAGCTCCCCTCTCCATTCCCATGGAATTGCAGTTCCTTCAAAATACTGCCGCCCGTGGGGATAGGGAGCAAAACGTGCTTCCAGCCTGTAAAGTCCAACGTACAGACGGGTACAGACAGTTCCTCCTCCCCACCCAGGAACATTGCCCTCATCTCATTTTCTGACCCGTCGCCGTAGACCCACAGGCCCAGGTACTTCTCCCCGGTGGGGATGGCCTCATTCATCTCCAGGACGGCATACTCCTCCCCGCCCATCTCATAGTCCACCTTCAGGCTCTGCCGCCCGGTGCGGACATAGGCCAGGTCGGTCTCCAGCTCCGTCAATGTCCCGGAACCGCTGTCGTCCCCATAGGGGACGCTCTCCCCCTCGAAGTCCTCCAGAGGCAGGATGTGTCCCGCCACGCTCACCGGAACGGTCACCGTTTTCTCCCCGGCGGTGACATACAGGTTCCCCTCCGCCGTCCGGTCCCCGGCGGTAAAGTATCCGTCGGCGGTCACGCTCCCCACCGCCTCGTCACAGGCCCAGGTGTAGCAGGTATCCTGGGAGCGCAGATTCAGCTTCCGCCAGGAGCTGACGGCCTGGAGCGCCACGCTCTCCCCCGGCTCCAACGCCAGGATCCCCACCGAGCTTCCTGTCTCCTCATTCATCACCAAGATCTCGCTGGGGGTCCGGACCACGGTGACCGAGGCGGTCCCCGTCAGTTCCTCCTGGGCGGCAGTGATGGTCACAAATCCACTCTCCGCCCCGGCAGTAAATATGTTTCCCTCTATGGTCCCCCCAGCCGGTGTTTCATAGCTCACATCCTGGGCAAGCCCCATCAGCCGGTAGCCTGTGTCCACATAATAGGCCTCCAGAGGTAATTCCGCCCCCGCCAGCACCAGCGCGTCCCCCGGCTCCACCTGTAGGCTTCCCGGCTCCCCGGTAGCCTTCAGCTCGGTGGTGAGAAAAATGGCCGTAGAGTTCTTCCGCTCCGCCCCGTCCGAGGGCTTGTTCACCACGCTCATAGTCTCCTGGGCGGGGGTGGTGAGCCCCAGGGTGGTGGACCCGCCCCCGTCCAGACCTACCGCCTCCACACAGCCCAGCTCCAGCAGCCGCTGGGCCACCTGGGTAAAGGTGGCCCCAATGCTGTACCCCGGCTGCTTTCCGTCCATGGTGTAAAAGATCACCGTGCCGTCGGCCTTCACGCCGATGGCAGTCCGGGCGGTGCGTTCGGTGGAAAGGTTGGTCCCGACCTGTCCGTTATCCAGCAGCCGGTACATGGCCCCCAGCGCCTCCACCGCCTCGTCCCAGCGGGTGTCCTCGCTGACGATGTCGATATTCACCTCGTCCCCCGGCTGGAGGGAGCGAAGCATGTTCAAGGTCCCCTCGTCATCCTTGGCGTTCATGGTCAGCACAAACCCGTCCTCCGGGATAGGGTTGGCTCCTGCGGCCTCGGACACAAAGTCCACCACGCACTTGACCCGCCCCCCGATTTTCAATTGATCGGAGACAGTCAGCTCCCGGCCCAGCCCCGTATCCTCGGCGGCCAGCACGGTCCCCACCTCTTCCTCCTCAGTCACCACCCGCAAAAATACGTCCACCCCGGGCAGAGTGTTCTGGGTGGTGGCCCCGAAATCGGGGGTCAGCAGGGTAAGCCCGCCCCCGTCGGCGTTCCGGATCTGCCGGACCTTGTTCACGCCTCCAAAGACGGTGAGCCGGTCCTCCCCCATGGTCATGGACACATACAGGTTGGGTGTCCCCACAAAGGCGGTGCCGTCAGCGCGAAAGCCGATGGCCGAGTGGTAGGACGACGAGGAGCGCACCACCCCATCGGTCACCACCAACCCCAGGGGCTGTCCGGTGCTCATCACATAAAAATCCCCGTTGGTGCCTCCCACCACCCGCTTGCCCTGCGTCTCCAGGGTCCGGGCCATGGCAGAGAGGGTCTCCCGGCTCAATACATTGGCCCCGAAGGCCACCGTGGGCCGCACCTCCTCATTGGGGGTGTAGCTCACATACCGCTCCAGCCGCAGGTCCCCATATGTATCGCTCCAAAAATAGCCCCGGGTGGATACGGCCCCCTCGGACAACACCGTGTGCCCAAAGTGAAGGTCGTGCCCCAGAGCGTCAGAGGCCATAGCGGTCTGTCCCAACAGCAGCGACACGCAGAGCCCCGCCGCGGAAAGTCTTCTGTTCCAGTTTCTCATGGTTCCTCCTAAAAATCCGTGGGGCGCGGCTTCTCTGACTCGCCGCGATCTTCCATCACTTAAAAGAAAGACGCGCCGGGCTTGTCCCGGCACGCCTTTTATCATAGCACATTTCAGGGGCAGTGTAAACGGGTCAAAAAGAGTGAAATTTTGGGAAAGTTGTATTTCTCCATACAACAAATTCCCACCCACCCGCAGATATAAAACGGTTCTCTTTCAGTGGGGCCATCCGATGGCAGCGACCCCCCCTCAACCGTAGGGGCGAGCTACGCTCGCCCACTCTCTAAAGGGCCTGAAGGTGGTACCGTTTGGTTGGTGGTTGCCAGCAAATCTATAGGTGCGTAGAGTGGGGGACCATTCTTTGAACGGGCCAAAGAATGGCCCCCCACGCCCCCCAAGAAAGCCCAAAGGTCAAGACCAAGTGTTCTCAGGTCGGCTCCTGCTTCTTTACGTCCCCATGGTCCCATTTGCCCCGCACCCGTGCTACGCCAGCGGAACCCAGAAAGAAAGCCCGTTGAAATCACGCCGCCTCTACTCTACCCAGCTTGATACGCAGTACCTCTCCCGCCAAACCAACCGCCTTCAACCGTCGTAGGGGCCGATGTCCTCATCGGCCCGGCCCTTGACCTTGGACTTGGGGCACGAACACGATAGTTAAGCGACAAAACAAACGAACCCCAGCGGCGTTACAAAGTAAGCCGCCGGGGTTCGTTTTCTAATGTCAGAACAGCTAAGGGGTGTTAAAAACAAAAGAACCGTCCCCTTGTCTTTTAACCGTCCCCTTGTCTTTTAACCGTCCCCTTGTCTTTTGATTCTAATAAATACACATTAAATGAGCGAGGTACGCCTCCAACTACATATTTAGATACATCTTTTTCCCAAAACGGCAGTATTTCATTCTGAAAGGCGTCCATAACAAGACATTTTAGACTATAATCAGATTTTGACATAAAACAAGAGTATGATTTAATTACAACAGTATAACTTGTATAATCGAACCATGTCAAATCACGAATCCAGTCCATGAAGCGGTCAAACATGTGCAGACATGTTTCAGGAAAATGAAACTCATTTTCCATATAGTCGATGAACTTCTCAAAAGTATCTAATTCTTCGCCATCAATGGTAACTATAAGGTTGTTTTTATTTTCTTTTGGTAAGTCCTGTTGATTAGTGATGAAATGAATTTGATTGCTCATTTAATATGCCTCACTTAATTTTATGGTCAAGACAAGGGGACGGTTCTTTCGTCTTTCATCCCGAAAGGGTGCGAAAGGCAAAAGAATCATCCCCCTGTCTTCTACTTTACCTTCCCCTCCGCTCTAAGCTTGGGAAGAGTATTCTCCAGCGTACTGGCCTCCTGCAAAATGAGCAGGTCGCTGATGAGCTGGTTGGAGAGCAAAAATCCCCTGGGGGTCAGGCGCCATCTCCGGTCCTTCTTCACCGCCCAGCCCTGGTGCTCATATTCCTCCAGCTTCTGCTCCAGGGGGTCGAAGTTCATGGAGAACTCCCTGCGGTACTCCCACTCCTCCACCCCCCGGGCGGTCCGCAGCCGGAGCATCAGGTACTCTCCCCCCCGCTCCCTGCGGGGGATCAGCTCGGAACTTTCAATGACCGTACCGCCGTTCAGGATCCCCGCGATATACTTATCCAGATCCCGGACAAAGGAGTATCTTCTCCCCCCGAAATCCGAGTGGGCGCCCGGTCCAAAGCCCACATAGGGCTTTCCCATCCAATATTTCAGGTTGTGCCGGGACTGGAACCCGGGGCGGGCAAAATTGGAGATCTCATACTGGGCATAGCCCTCCTTCTGCAGCCGCTCCACCATCCAAAGGTACATATCCGCCTGACCGTCGTCGTCGGGCAGGACCTCCCCCCGCATGACCCGCCCGTCCAGGGCCGTCCCGGGCTCCACCTTCAGCCCGTAGCAGGAAAGGTGCTGGGGCTGAAGGGACAAGGCCGCCTCTACGCTCTTCTCCCAACTGTCCATACTCTGCCCGGGCAGCCCGTATATGAGGTCCAGGGACAGGTTTTTGATCTTGGCCTTCCGGGCGGCGGCCACCGCCTTTGTCACCTGCTCAAAATCGTGGAGCCGGTGGACCGCCTTCAGCTCCCCGTCGCAGGCCGACTGCATCCCCAGACTCAGCCGGTTCACCCCCGCCCTGCGGACGGCGGTAAGAAATTTCCGGTCCGCGCTCTCGGGGTTGGCCTCGCAGGTGATCTCCGCATCCCTTGTCACGTCGAAGCGGCGGCGGACCTCCTTCAGAAGGCTCACCATCCGCTTATCCCCAAAGACGCTGGGCGTCCCCCCGCCGATATACACCGTGTCCACCTGCCAGCCCTTGCACAGGGGGGCCGTCTCCCGCAGATGGGCGGTCAGAGCCTTCAGATACTCGTCCATGGCCCCCTCCCGGTCCGGGAGGGAGTAAAAGTCGCAGTAATCGCACTTTGCCTTGCAGAAGGGGATATGGATATAGACGCCCAGCTTTTCACCCACGTAAACCACCTCTTTTTCCTTAGTATACTCCTTTTTTCTTCGTTTGCAAAGCCCCTTTTGCCGCCCTTTTCCGCACCCTGCGCCCCCGCCCGGAATAGACTGGGAATACCCGGCGGCCCCGCCGCCTTTGGTAATAGGAGGAGAGCATATGAACCTGTTCAAAAGTCTGCCCGCCCGACTGCTGCTGGCCCTGGCGGCAGGGATCGCCCTGGGGCTTGCCCTTCCGGAAAGCGCCATGGGGGTAATAGTCACCCTCAACTACATTCTGGGCCAGCTCATCACCTTCTGCGTGCCTCTTATCATCATCGGCTTTATCGCCCCCTCCGTCACCAGACTGGGCAGTTCCGCCACCCGGATGCTGGCGGTGGCGGTGTCCCTGGCCTATGTCTCCAGTATCCTGGCCGCCTTCCTGTCCATGGGCGCGGGCTACGCCATCATTCCCCACCTGAACATCGCCTCAGAGGTGGAGGGCCTGCGGCAGCTGCCCGAAGCGGCCTTCCAGCTCGACATTCCCCCCGTCATGTCGGTCATGAGCGCCCTCGCCCTGTCGGTCCTGGCGGGCCTTGCCGCCGTGTGGACCCGGGCAAAGACCGTCACCGCCGTCCTGCAGGAGTTCCAGGATATGGTGCTTGCCATAGTAAAGCGGGTAGTCATCCCCATCCTCCCCTTCTATATCGCCACCACCTTCTGCTCCCTGGCCTGGGAGGGCTCCATCACCAGGCAGCTTCCCGTGTTCCTGGCGGTCATCCTCATCGTCATGGCGGGCCACTACCTCTGGATGGCCCTTCTCTACGGCGCCGCCTCCCTCTACTCCGGCCGCTCGGGCCTTGAGGTGGTGAAGCGCTACGGCCCGGCCTACCTCACCGCCGTGGGCACCATGTCCTCCGCCGCCACTCTGGCTGTGGCCCTTCAATGCGCCCGGAAAAGTGAGAATTTACGCCCGGATATGGTGGATTTTGGTATCCCTCTCTTTGCAAATATTCACCTGTGCGGGTCGGTGCTCACCGAGGTCTTCTTCTGCATGACGGTCTCCCAAGTCCTCTACGGCAAGCTCCCCGGGGCGGGGACCATGGTCCTGTTCTGCCTGCTGCTGGGGGTCTTTGCCATTGGCGCCCCAGGAGTCCCGGGGGGTACGGTGATGGCCTCTCTGGGGCTTATCTCCGGGATCCTGGGCTTCGACGGCACCGGGCAGGCCCTGATGCTGGCGGTGTTCGCCCTGCAGGACAGCTTTGGCACCGCCTGCAACATCACCGGGGACGGCGCCCTCACTCTCATGCTCACCGGCTATGCCGAAAAGCACGGCATCCGGGAGGAGCCTGTCCAGCCCCCTGTTTTGTAACTCTTTTGTAACTATTGTTACCTTTTGTAACCACCTTTTATCCCTACCTTTTGGGGCAAAAAGCAGGCGGAGCACCGCCTGCTTTTTGATTTGACCTCCCCCTGGAATTGTGGTACATTTTGGGTAAGAATTCTTCAAGAGGGGGTGGTCCGGGTGCGGTATCTTGAGTTTTATGTAAACCCTCAGGAGGAGGGCAGGCGGGTGGACGCCATCCTCCGCCGCCACGGGCTGTCCACCTCGGCCATCCGCCGGTCCAAGCGCCGGCCCCACGGCCTTTTGGTGGACGGAGAGGACATTTACACCAGCTATCTGGTCCACACCGGACAGGTGGTGGCCATTCTGGCGGATGACAAGGCCCCCTCGGACATCGTCCCCAACGACGGCCCCGTGAACATCCGATATGAGGATGATGACCTTCTGGTGGTGGACAAGCCTCCCGGACTGGCGGTCCACCCCTGCGCCGGGAGCTGGGACGACTCTCTGGGGGCCAGATTGGTACATTACTACCACAAAATCGGGCTGGAGGCCGACTTTCACCCGGTCCACCGGCTGGACAAGGGCACCTCGGGACTGATGGTGGTGGCCAAGCACCCGGCGGCCCAGCACATTTTGACCCAGGCCCTTCACTCGGGGGATTTTCTGCGGGAGTATCTGGCGGTGTGCCAGGGCTGCCCCTCCCCCCTCTCCGGGGTCATTGACGCCCCCCTGGGGCGAACCGATACCTCCTACATCCGGCAGGAGGTGAGGCCCGATGGAAAGCCCGCCCGCTCCCATTACCAGGTGGTGGAGCAGGGGGAGGGGTTCTCCCTCCTCCGCCTTCGGCTGGAGACCGGGCGGACACACCAGAT
>CANPNN010000058.1 GCA_947575475.1 uncultured Pseudoflavonifractor sp. | reverse complement strand
CTCGATCTGGTTGCCGTCCTGGATGAGGGTCATGGCGAAGGTGCCGGTGTCCTTCAGGGAGTCGGCGGTGAGCTGGTCAAAGATCTTATTGTTCTTGGGCTGCTGCCACTCGAACTCCATGGTGTAGCTGGGGTCGATGGACTGCAGGTACTCAATGAACAGGGGCAGGGCGGACTTGCCGCGGCTGGAGTTGCCCACGCCGAAGAAGGTCTTGCCGTTGGACTCCTCGATGGCCTTTTTGGCCAGCTCCTCCATGGACATGCCCTCGGCCTCTTTGATGATCTGCTGGACCGCGGTCAGGTCCTCCACGGGGGCGGGAGGGGCCTTGCTGGCCTCGGGGGTGGGGGTGGGATCGTTGCCGGCGACCTGGGTGGGATCGGGGTCCTTTTGGCCGCCGCAGCCTGCCAGCAGGCCGGCAACCAGGGAGAAGGACAGGGTCAGAGCCAGTACGCGCTTTTTCATAACTTGTGTTCCTCCTTCTGTTTTTGTGGCATTCGCTAAAACAAGAGACGATCACGGTGCTTGCTATGATCATATTTTACAAAAACTCAGAGGAAATATCCACTGGACAAAACTGCGGTTATTTGTGAAATTCTGGTTTTTTGGGCAGGATGCATAGAACTATGTCAACCGCCGCCCCTTACGCCTGTCATTTCGCCAGTCTATACCAAAAAAGAAAGCGGTCCCGCGGGACCGCTTTCCGAAGGGCGCTATGTAGAGTTAAAAGGTGCAGCGGACGATACATTTCAGGGTCACGCCGTCCACAGTGGCTGTGACCCGGCAGGTGCCTTTGCTCACTGCGGTGACCGTCCCGTCGGCCCCTACCGTGGCCACGTTGGGGTCGGTGGAGGCCCAGGTCACCGCCGAACTGGTGCCCTTGACCACCAGGCGCCAGGACTCACCCGGCTTGGAGAGGGTGAAATCCTCCCGGCTCAGGGTGATGGAGGAGGACGCGGTGGGCTGTGATGTAGTGATCTCGGAGGGCGGTGTGGTGGCCGCCGGGGTAGAGTCGGGCAGGCTGCAGCGGACAATGCATTTGCGCTCGCCCACCCCTTCGATGCTGGCGGTGATGGTCACCGTACCCTTGGAGATCGCCGTCACCTTTCCGTCCCAGCTGACCGAGGCCACATTGGGGTCGCTGGACTTCCACTGGACGTCCCCGTGGGCGTCCGCCGGGGTCAGGGTCACCACGAACTGGTAGTACTCTCCCACGTTGAAGAAGGAGATGTCCTCCCGGCTCAGCTTGAAGTCGGTGGGGGCCGTCAGCGGCACCGAGGGGGTCATGATCCCCACGGAGGGAGTGGGGGCCGGATCCACCGTGGGATCCACAACGGGGTCCGCCGAGGGTTCCGCCGAAAGGGCGGGAGAGGGAGCGGCGCTGTCCTCCACCGGGGGAACGCTCTGCTCTGGCTGCGGCTTTGGCTCGCCTTTGCCCAGAAGGGGCTTTAGCAGGGAGATGACGATACCCGCCGCGGCGATGATGAGGGCCAGGGACAATACCCAGCTGATGATGCTCCGCACCGAGGGGCCGTTCCCTCCCGACCGGGAGTTATGCGCCAGCCGCCGTCCGCCCCGGACGGGCAGGTCCTCGTCGTAGTATTCCTCGTCGTCCAGGGCCGCCGGGTCGTCCCAGCGGCCGGTGCCGTCCTCGTTGCAGAAGGGACAGTGTTTATAGCTGGCGGCGTACATTTCGCCGCAGTATTCACATTTGATAAGGTCCTCTTTGGTCCCGTTCCTTCGTGCCATGGCAGTCCCTCCTGTTCGTTTTCTTCCTCCCTTATTTTACACGCTTCCCCCGTTATCGTCAACTTGATTTGAAGAAGTTTCATCAATTTGTAATGATTAGGGATAAAAGTGCCGGTAGGTCTCCCCCGGCTTCAGTTCCACATGGCGCTGGCTGGCCAGCTCCTCCACCGTCACAAAGAGGAAACCCTTCTGGTGGAGGGCATCCACCGTCCGGAGAGCGGCCTCCACCGAGCTGGGGTAAATATCGTGGAGCAGGATGATGTCTCCGTCCTGGGCCTGGGAGACGATGTGGTTTACAATGCGCTCCACGTTCTTGTCGTCCCAGTCCTCCGGGTCAATGGACCAGAGAATGAGGGGGCTGTCACAGCGTTTTTCCACCCCGTTGTCGATCATGCCGTAGGGGGGACGGAGGGCAAAGTTGCCGCCGCCCAAAAGCTCGCTTAGAAGGGTCTCGGTCCGGTCCACCTGGCGGGCGAAGTCGGCGGCGTTAAGGCCGGTGAGGTATACGTGGTCATAGGAGTGGGTGCCGATCTGGTGGCCCTCCTCCGCCATCCGCCGGATCAGGTCCTCACAGCCGGGGATCATCTCTCCCACCAGGAAAAAGGTGGCCTTCACCCCCCGCTCCGCCAGGCCGTCCAGCAGCGTCTCCGTGGTGGAGCGGCGGGGGCCGTCGTCGAAGGTGAGGGCGATGAGGGGGCGGTCGGTCTCGATTTGGGCGGGACCATCCGCCGAAAGGACAGCCGGGGGCTGTCCCCTGATGATCGCCCCCAGCAGAAGGGACAGGGCCAGCATGAGAATGGCCGATTTTTTTTGCTGTTCCACTTTCCTACCGCCCTTCCATTCATTCTCATGGTCAGTATGTCCGGGCGAACGGATTTTTTGTAGGAAATTTGTTCCAAAACGGCTCAAAAAGAAAAGCTGTCGTCCAGGCAAAAGGGGACGCGGGAGGGATCCCCCTCGGCCCGGTAGATCTCTCTTCCGGTCAGGTCATACACCACCGACCACACCGTGCCTTTTCCGGCAGAGCGGTCCTCCTGGCACAGGAACCCCTCCTTCCCCGCCAGCAGCGCCTGGGCGGCGAAAATATCCAAAGGGCCCCGGCGAAGACAGAGCGCCCTTTCCAACG
Organism: uncultured Pseudoflavonifractor sp.; assembly: GCA_947575475.1. Next base: position 4,960 of record CANPNN010000058.1, on the reverse strand, counting down.
TCCCGCGGCGCTCCCCCGACCGCCAGTCGTCCACCCCCGCCGCCTGAAGGGGACGCATCTCCTCCGTCATAAAGCGATTGACCGCATATACGAAGGGACGCTCCCCCGTGGGACGGATCACCCGCCGCCCCCCGGCACAGCACTCCGCCACCGCGGTATTTCCGCTCCCATCCGCCAGAGTGATGGTCTGGGCCGAGGCGATGGGCAAAGTCTCCAGAGCCTTTAGGCCCTGGGACACATTTTCGCACTTTTCCAGAATATAGCGCACCAGCATTCCGGCGTTGAGCCCCGGCTTTACCGCGGCCGGGGCCACCGCCGTCAGCCCTGCCGCCAGCGCCCTGCTGTTGACCCCGTCCTCCATCTCCAAAAAGGCGGTGGTATTTCCCGTAAAACTGTAGGCTCCCCCGGAAAATTCATAGCGCACATTCAGGTTCCGGTCCTCAAGCGCGGTCCAAAAGTCACTGTTGCGCCCCAAAAGGGTCTGTCCCCCCGCCGAGACGGCAAAGCAGGAGCAATGGCAGGCAGGGGGCAAGGCGTACATACTGAACAGCACGGCCTGCAGTTCCTCCGCCGGACAGCTCTGGCCCAACGCAAGACCCTCGATCTCCTCCAATATCTCCGGAAAGCAGGCCTGGTAGATGGGAAGGCAGGCGGAGCCAAAATCCCTCCTCTCCCGGGTGAGGGGGAAGGGAAGCTCCGCCAGCAAAAAATATCCCCGCTTTGCCAAAGTCCTCCCCCATTGAAGCCCCGCTTCATAGTGAGTCCCCCGCAGACTGATATGGTCCATTTCAATTCCTCCTTTTCTTGTGGGCGGCCGCCCCAAAAAAAGGATAGGACCATATAACTTTTTCTGCAAGGGAAAAAAATAATTTAAAAAATAAATTTCAGCGCTGTTTTTGTTCCTTTTGCAGCAAAAAAGTCCGCGCTTTCCGGCGCGGACTTTACTCTGCTCACTGCTCTCTGGGGTCCGGATCCCCGTCCAGGGTGGACAGGTACCGGAACAGGGGGACCAGCTTTTCCCACTCGTTCAGGATATGCCCCGGCAGGTCCGGGGACCAGAGGAGCTCGTCATGCTCCCGCTCGCAGCTCAGGGAGAAGCCTCCCTTCTTGTTATACCAGGGGTCCAAAATCTTACTGGGGGCGGGGCGGAGCTTTTTGAACTCCTCCCCCGTCAGTTGGAAGGTCTTCTGCTTCTGAATCTGGCGGGCCAGCTTCTCCATGGTTTTGGGGTCCCGGTCCATCCGGGCGCGGAACTTGGCCATGGTGAGAGCCTGGGCCATCCAGTAACCCAGGCCGTAGCTGTATCCCTCGGGAGTCAGCTCAAACCAGAACACCGGCTGGCAGGACCACCGCTCGGCGGGAGCTGAGACAGTGAGCCACAGGTGGTCCTTGTATGGTCCGCGGCCAAAAAGCCTTCTGGCGTCCCGGTAGATCCGGCTGACCCGGCTCACCAGGGTCAGGTCCTGATGCTTGTCCGAGAAGGCGGCGTAGAGGTCCCGGTTCAGCTCCTTCATGGGGGTCTCAAACACCGCTTTATACTCCGCTTTCCGGGGCTCGAACCACTCCCGGGAGTTGTTGAAACGAAGGCCCCACATAAAATCCACCACCGCGGGGTCAAAACCCTGAAAGCTCATTCTCTTTCTCTCCTTTGCGGCTTTACTGCCCCACCACAATGGTGCCTGGGGGCGGGATCATGGGCAGGGCGGGGGGGACACTGTCCTCCGCCGGGGGCGGAGTCTCCTCACCCGGCGGAAGGATGGGGTCTCCGCCCATATCCGGAGGCAGGATAGGATCGGGAGTGTCGACCGGAGCGCCGCTCTCCTCCGGGGAGGGGCTTACGGACGGATCTCCGCTCTCCACCGGCTCCTCCGGGGCCGGGGTAGGCTCGGTCCGGATGCCGGTGAAGGGGTCGATGCCCCACAACTCCAGGTCGGCGGGGTTAAAGAGGATGACCTCGTTGCGGAGCTTATATTTGGTCTGGTAGAGCAGCTCCTCCGACACCACTTTACCGTCGGCGTCCACCAGCTTCTGGTAGGTGTCGATGGTGACGGCGTTGTAGCCTGTCCGCTCCGGGTCCTTCTGGGTGGTGCCCTGAGGGATGGAGGCGTCGGCCTGGTAGATGGTCTCGTAGGGCTTGGTCACCTCCCGGTTGGTGGAGTATGGCTGCCCGTGGATCCCGGTGACGTCGGTACCCCGGATGGTCACAAGGATATAGTTCTTACTGTCCATGGAGACCTCGATCTTGATGGGATACTGGGTATTGTTTTTGAAACGGAAGTCCAGGCTCCCCTCCTCGCCATAGTCGCCGTAGACTGTGGCGTCCAGGCCCCCCCGCACATAGCTGGGCTCGTAGCGGTGGGCGTACCGCTCCACCGTCTCCAGATTGGCCATGAGGCTGGCCCAATAGAGGGTGGAGCTGGCCTGACAGATCCCCCCCGCCACCGTGTCCTTGCTCAGGCCGTTGACGTAAGCGGTAGCTTTTCCGTAGCCATTGGCCTCGGTATAAGGGCTGCACTTCTGATTGAAGGAGAATTCCTCCCCGGGGAACAGGACGGTCCCGTTGATAAACTCCGCCGCCACCCCCACGTTCATCTTCCGGTCAGCCGTGCCTGTGACCCGGGTGGTGGCCTCTCCCAGCACATCCCGGACCAGCATCTCACGCAGGGCCTCGGTGGTAATTTCCGGCTCGGTAACGGCCAGCTCCACCCGAAAGCTCTGGCCCTCCTCCGCCCGGTCCAGGGCGGACTGGGCCGCCTCCACGTCCAGGTCTTTCCCCGTTATTGAGGGGACGATCTCCAGGGTCTCCCGGTCCAGATAGGCCTCGGCCACCTCGGCGTACAGCTCTTGGCGGATGGCCTCAAAATCAGGCTCGGCAGGGGGGGCTATGGTGATATCGGCCGTGGGGGGATCTCCCCCCTCCCCAAAGCCGTTGAGAAGCCGGTCCGCCCACTGGGTGAGGGCGGGAAGAAGCCCCGCCGTATCCACGCTGCGGCCTGTCCGGCCCTTGGTGAACACCACGGCGGTATCCCGGATGTCCCATGAGGTCTGGGCGTCCTTGTCCCCGCACTCCAGGGCGGCCCGTTTCACCTCTCCGGGCAGATGGTCCAGGGTCAGGGACACCGGGGTCCCGTTCCGGCCCAGCATCCCCCCCAAAAAGCGGACGCCCCGGGCCAGGAAGGGCACTTCCCCGGGGGATACGCTTTTCACCAGCCCCTCTGCGTCATAGGAGAACTCCGTTCCGGGAACGCTGTACCGGTTCCCCTGGCAGTAGAAATCCACCTCCAGGGCAGAAAGCCGCTGCTGGAGGGCGGCGTCCAGGGTGGAGACGGCCTCCTCCACAGGCAGGCTCCCCACCTCCACCCCGCCGATGAGGGTGTTGGGGGCCATCCGGCCCCCGCCGTTCCCGGCGTATGCGCACAGACCCACATAGCCCCCCAGGAGCAGGACGGCCGCCGCCCCCACGGCGATGAGGGCGGCTATCCTTCTTTTCCGGTCGGAGTCCTCAGGGACCCGCTTGCTGTTGTTTTGTTCTTCCATCTATCATCACTCCAAGAAAGTCCACATTGGCAGGCAACACAAGATATGGTGCTATTATACGGGTTTCCCCCACAAAAATCAAGAACAGAACGGTTATATCCTGAATTTTCCGGAATGGTTTTTTCTTTACAATCGGTGAGAATCGTTGTATAGTAAGTAGAGTATGGATTTGCGCGGATTTCATTCATTACAGCAGGAGGCTCGGTATGTCCAACAAACAAGAATCCAATATCCCCTGGTGGGCCATCGTTCTGGGATTTATCCTTTTTTGGCCGGTGGGGATGGTCCTTCTTTTCCTGAATCTGGGCGGGGTGGTCATCCCCACCGACAGGCTCCAGCAGGACCTGCGGCAGGGCTACGACCGGTTCTCTCAGGACCAGCAGCGGCGGCAGACTCCCCCTCCCCAGGCCGCCCAGAGCGGATATCAGGGCCAGAGAACGACCCAGGGTCCCGCCTCCTTCGGAGCGGCCCCGGCCGGGGCGGCTAAGGCTGGGCAGGGCGCCGCCCAGCGGTCTTACACCTACGGCGGCGCGCCCGCCGGACCGCAGAGGGCCCAGCCCCAGAGCGGGGCCGGAAAGAGATGGCGCTTCCGCAAGCCCAAGAGCGGGAAAAGCCTCACCTTCCTGGGCGGCCTGATCAGCTTTTGCACCCTCATCCCCCTGGTGGATGAGCTCAGCAGCTACGGCCTTGCCTTCTGGGACACCTGGTTTCCCCTTTTCGGCTTCTTCTGCGCGGGGCTGGCCATGGCCTGGACCGGCCTGTCCCGCACCCGGTTTGGCCGGCGGCAACGGCTTTATATGGGGGTCATCGGCAACCGGAACTCCGTGTTTATCTCCGACCTGGCAGGCTCCGCCGGGGTCAGCGAGAAAAAGGTCCTCTCCGACCTCCAGAAAATGCTCTCCGACGGGACCCTGCCCATGGGGTACATAGACAGGGCCTCGGGGCGGCTGGTGCTCACCGACCAGGGCTATGAGGCCCCCCGCCGGGAGGAGGCCCCCGCCCGGGAGGCGGAAAAGCCCAAGGCCCAGCCCAAGGAGGACGAGGACGACGCCATCCTCCGGCAGATCAAGGCGGTGAACGACGCCATCCCCGACGACGAGATGAGCCGGAAGATCGACCGGATCGGAGAGATCACCGGCAAGATCCTGGACTACCAGCGGCAGAACCCGGCCAAGGCCGCCGAGCTGCGCCAGTTCCTCAACTATTACCTGCCCACCACCCTGAAGCTCCTGCGGACATACGCCCAGTTGGAGTCCCAGGGGGTGGAGGGGGAGAATATCTCCGCCGCCAAGGAGCGGATCGAGGGGATGATGGACAAGGTGGTGGAGGGCTTTGAGAAGCAGCTGGACCAGCTCTTCCGCACCGAGGCCATGGACATCGCCACCGACGTGGAGGTGCTGGAGCGGATGCTGGACAAGGACGG
>CANPNN010000057.1 GCA_947575475.1 uncultured Pseudoflavonifractor sp. | reverse complement strand
GACCTTCAAACCTGGCTCCACGACTACGTCTTTCCCGTGGAGGGCCGGTGGGACGACCGGGCCATCCGGGCCGCCGCGGACCTGGGGCTGATGGAGATGATCGCCTCGGGCACCACCTGCATCGCCGATATGTATATGCGCATGGAGGTGATGGGACAGGCGGTGGCCGACGCGGGGATCTCCGCCAACCTCTGCAACGGGGCCATTTTCTTTGGGGAGGACTTCTCCCCCGCCGGGTGCGGGGACTGCCGAAAGCAGGAGGATCTGTTCTCCGCCTGGCACGGCTATGACGGCGGGCGCATTTTGATGGACGCCGCCCTTCACGCCGAATACACCTCCCCCCCCGAGCTGTGGGAGTGGATCGCCGATTTTGCCAAAGGCCGCGGGGTGGGGATGCACGTCCACATCTCCGAGACCCAAAAGGAGCACCAGGAGTGCAAGGCCCGCCGGGGCAAGACCCCCATCCAGGCCCTGGCGGAGCGGGGGGTCTTTGACGTGCGGGCTATCGCCGCCCACTGCGTTTTCACAGAGCCTGAGGACTGGGCCATCATGGCTCAAAAGGGGATCACCGCCGTCCACAACCCCTGCTCCAACCTGAAGCTGGGCTCCGGGGTGGCCCCTATTCCCGGCCTTCTGAAGGCGGGGGTCAACGTGGCCCTGGGCACCGACGGGGTATCCTCCAACAATGACACGGATATGTTTGAGGAGATGAAGCTGGCCGCCATCCTTCAGAATGGGGTACTGCGGGATCCCCTGGCCCTCACCGCCTGGGACGCGCTGGAGATGGCCACCGTCAACGGGGCTAAGGCCCTGGGCCGGGAGACCGGGCAGATCGCCGTGGGGAAGGACGCGGATCTGATCCTGCTGGATCCCGACGCTCCCAACCTGATCCCCTGCCACGACGCCGCCAACAACATCGCCTACGCCGCCCATGGCTCCAACGTGAAGCTGAATATGTGCCGGGGGACGGTCATATATGAAAACGGGGAGTTCCTGACTATCGACAAGGAAAAGACCCTGCGGGAGGTACGGGAGTATGCCTTACCGCTGCTGTTTGGGAAATAACCCCGGAAAGGCTGTGGAAAATCTTGTCTGAATCGCAGAAAAGAAATACCTTTTTCGGTGGAGCGGCCATATTGGCAGCCGGCTCCATCATCGTCAAACTCATCGGCGCCGTCTATAAAATCCCCTTGGGCCGCATCCTCTCCAAGCAGGCCTTTGTGGATTTCAACACCTCCTACAACATCTATAATTTCTTCCTTACCATCTCCACCGCCGGACTTCCGGTGGCCCTGTCCAAAACGGTCTCGGAGGCCAACACCCTGGATCGGCAAAACCAAGTCCGGAGGGTTTTCACGGTAGCTCTGCGGACCTTTCTGCTGCTGGGGCTTGTCAGCTTTCTTGCCATGTCCGTTTTTGGCCAGCACCTGGCCAACTTCATGGAGGACGAGTCCGCCGTCTACTGCGTCCGCGCCCTCAGCCCCTCGGTGCTGTGCGTATGCGTCATGGCCGCCTTCCGGGGATACTATCAGGGTCACTCCAACATGGTGCCCACGGCGGTAAGCCAGATTATTGAGGCTTCCTGCAAGATGGTCTTCGGTCTGGCTCTGGCCTACGCCGTACTCATGCTCCTGCCCGGCGACCCCAGCTATAAGCAGCGTATGTCCGCCGCCGGAGCCATTGCGGGGGTGTCTGTGGGTAGTGTGATCGCCCTCGCTTATATGCTTTTCCACTTTGCAAGGGACCCGGACCGCCGGAGAAAACGTGGGAACGATCCCGCCGACAGCGACGGCGCCATCCTCTCCCGGCTTCTCAAGCTGGCGATCCCCATCACCCTGGGCTCTGCCGCTATCTCCATTGTCACCATTATCGACAGCAAGGTGGTCATGTCCCTTTTGAAGCAGATGTATATCGATCTGCCTGACCTTATCACCCCTGAGGCCATTGCCCAGCAATTTGAGGACGGCGGCGTGGAGCCTGTGCTCTATATGGCCCAAGGCCTTAAGGGCATCTACGACAAGTGCATGGCCATCTACAACCTGCCCTCCCAGCTCATGGTAGCCATTACCGCCAGCGTGATCCCCGCCGTGTCCGCCGCCCTGACCCGAAGAGACAGGAAGGGCGCCTCCCGGATCAGCGAGTCCGCCCTGCGGATCGGGGCGCTGTTGTTCCTGCCGATGGGGGTCGGCCTGTGCGCCTTGGGCGGACCTATTGTCCAAATGCTTTTCAAGTTGGAGGACGCCGCAGCCGGACCTATTATGAGCGAGCTGGGGATCGCCTCTATTTTCGTGTGCCTTATGCTCATCTGCAACTCCATCCTCCAAGCCCACGGGCTGGTGAATCTACCCATGCTCACCGTGGTGGTGGGAGGTGTTGTGAAGATCGTGGTCAACTATGTTCTGGTAGGTAACTATGACATCAATATCGAGGGTGCGCCCATCGGCACCATCTGCTGTTTCGCGGCGGCCTCCCTGATGGACCTGTTTTTTATCCACCGGGCCATTCCCCAGCCGCCCCGGTATGGGCGGGTCTTTTTCAAGCCCTTGGCCGCCTCCGTCCTTATGGGGCTGTCGGCTTGGGGGTCCTACGGCCTGCTGAACCGATTCTTAGGCAACAGCCTTTCCACCATAGGGGCCATTTTTGTGGGGGTCGTGGTCTATGCCATATTGGTGCTGGCCCTGCAAATTTTGACCCGGGAGGACCTGGCCCTGATGCCAAAAGGGGACAAAATCGCCAAAATCCTGAAAATTCAATGATTTTTTCAAAAATACCTCTTGCATAGGAGGATAAAATATGATAGATTTTGTAAGGAAAAATTCCTACAGCCTCAAAGACTTGGAAACCATCGTCTCCATCCTTCGCTCTCCGGGGGGCTGCCCCTGGGACGCCGAGCAGGACCACAAGAGCCTGCGGCGGGCCCTGCTGGAGGAGAGCTGCGAGGTCATTGAGGCCATTGACGAGGAAAGCCCCGCCCATCTCCAGGAGGAGCTGGGGGACGTGCTTCTCCAGGTGGTCTTTCACGCCGACATTGAGCGCCAGGCGGGCCGCTTCGACCTGGAGGCGGTGGCCGACGGGATCTGCAAGAAGCTGATCTTCCGCCACCCCCATGTGTTCGGGGATGTATCCGTCCACGACAGTGAGGAGGTCCTGGTGAACTGGGATGCGCTCAAGCGGCAGGAGAAGTCCCAGGAGACCTACACCGACACCCTCACCGCGGTGGCCAAGTCCCTCCCCGCCCTATGGCGGGCGGAGAAGGTGCAGAAAAAGGCGAAAAAGGCCGGGTTTGACTGGCCGGACGCCTCGGGTGCATTGGACAAGCTGTCCGAGGAGCTTGCCGAGCTGAAGGAGGCCATGGCCCAGGGCACCAACATCCAGGAGGAGCTGGGGGATCTGCTCTTTTCCGTGGTCAACATATCCCGGTTCCTGAAGGCCGACCCGGAGGAGGCGCTGAACGCCGCCACGGAGAAATTCATCTCCCGGTTTGCCAAGGTGGAGGAGATGGCCCTGGCCCAGGGAAAAGACATGGCCCAAATGTCCCTGGAGGAGCTGGACAAGCTCTGGGAGCGGGCAAAAGCGACTTAACGGCCAGCTGGCCTTAAGTATATATTGGCGGGTCACCGCCGAGAAAAAATAGGAGGAAACAAAACATGAACAAAGCTGAACTCATCAATGCTGCCGCCGACAAGGCTGGCCTGTCCAAGAAGGACACCGAGACCGCTGTCAACGCCGTGTTTGACGTGATCGCCAAGGCCCTGGCCGACGGCGACAAGGTCCAGCTGGTCGGCTTCGGCTCCTTCGAGGTCCGCAGCCGCGCCGCCCGGGTGGGCCGCAACCCCAAGACCAAGGAGACCATCAAGATCGCCGCCTCCAAGGTTCCCGCCTTCAAGCCCGGCAAGGCTCTGAAGGACGCCGTTGCGAAGTAAATAAAATCCTGATTTTGGATCACAAAGGGACTCCGGTTTTCCGGAGTCCTTTTGTTATCCTTGTAAGACTTCTTTCAGATTTCTTTCACTTTCTTAAAAATGTCTTTCAATCTCTGAAAACCTCTTTTCTTTTTCCCTTTCCTTCCCTATACTGGCCCTATCACACAGAGAAAGGATACCCCCCTATGTCTACCTTTGCCTTGAAGGTCACCGCCCTTGTCCTCATGCTTCTGGATCACATCGGCAGCTATTTCGCCCCGCCCACGCTCCCCATGGGACTGTGCTTTGTGCTGCGGAGCCTGGGCCGGGGGGCCTACCCCCTGTTCCTGTTCTGCCTGGCCCAGGGCTACGCCCACACCCGCAGCCGGAAAAAATACCTGCTGCGGCTCTACTGCGCCGGGCTTTTTATGGTCTTCTTCTCCCTGTGGGTGGAGCGGACCTTTCCCGCCGAAGAGTTCGGATACTATGGGAACCACAACATTTTCGTTCCCATGCTCCTTGTGGGGCTCATTGTCAGCGCCATCGAGGCCGGGCAGAGGGACAGAAGGAAGGGCCTTTGGATGGCGGCGGGGATATTTGCCCTCCAATTTTTCTATCTGGTCGTCTCCCACATGGGGCCCTTCCGGCATCTTTACGGGGACACCATGACGGGGCTCATCCCCAACCTGGCCATCAACGAGTACGGCTTTGACTTCATCGTCCTGGGGGTGGCCATGTATTTCCTCCGGGACAAGCCCGGGGCTTTGGCCGCCGCCTATATCGTCTTCTGTGCCTACCAGTTCAGCCTGGGAGAGTACAGCGACCAGTTCCTTATGATCTGGGTGCTGCCCCTGATGCTGCGGTACAACGGGGAGAGGGGCCGGGGGATGAAGTGGCTGTTCTATGTATTTTACCCTCTGCACACATTTGTGCTGTTCTATCTGGCAAATTTTATCGTTCTGTGATAGAATAGGGGCAATCTGAAAAAGGTGGGGATGGATATGCGGCTGGATAAGTGGCTCAAGAACTCCCGGCTCATTAAGCGGCGGACTGTGGCCAACGAGGCCTGCGACGCAGGGAAGGTCACCGCCAACGGCCGGGCGGTGAAAGCCTCCTACGAGGTGAAGGTCGGGGATCTGCTGGAACTGAAATTTGGGGAGAGGGTCACCCGGGTAAAGGTGCTCTCTACTCAGGAGATCGTGGGGAAGGCGGACGCGGCGGGGATGTATGAGGAAGTGAGATGAGGCGAGGCTGCGTTATTTGGAGCTCTTTAATAAAAGGACAGGTTCGCATTTTGCGCGAACCTGTCCTTTTTCTTATACCATCAGGGAACAGACCAGCTCGGTATATTTCGCCGTGTCCTCCACGGGGAGGCCGGCGATGATGAGGGCCTGGGTGTAGAGGAGCTGGGCGTATTTTTTCCCCTTCTCCGGGTCCTGGGCCACCGCCTGGGCGAGGGCGGAATAGACCGGGCTGTCGGCGTTGAGCTCCAGGACCCGCTGGGCCTTCATGCCCCCCATGTCGTCCCCCATGCGCTGGAAGTACTTCTCCATCTCCAGGCTCATGGGGCCGTCGGTGGACAGGCATACCGGGGCGGACTTCAGGACTTTGGAAAGGCGCACGTCAAAAACCTTCTCCCCCAGGGTCTCCTTGACAAAGTCCAGGACGGGCTTGTTGGCCTCGGCCTTCTTTTCGCTCTCCGCCTTCTCCTCCTCGGTCTCGGGGAGGGCGTCGGGGGCGGCGGCGTTTTGGAAGGGCTTGCCGGCGTACTGCATCAGGGTCTGGGCTACGAACTCGTCCGCCTCGTCGATGAAATACAGGATCTCGTAGCCCTTGTCCAGTACCCGCTCGGCCTGGGGCAGGGCACGGGCCATCTCCACGCTCTCGGCGCAGAGGTAGAAGATGCTCTCCTGGCCCTCCTTCATCCGGTCCACATACTCCTGCAGGGTGGTCAGGTCCTCCCCGTTGGAGGAGGGGAAGAGGAGCAGGTCCTGCAGGACCTCCTTCTTGGTCCCGTAGCCGTTCACCGTGCCGTACTTGAGCTGGCGGGCGAAGCCTTTCCAGAATGTCAGGTACTTCTCCCGGTCCTCCTTCTGGAGCTTGAGAAGCTCGGCCTTCACCTTCTTCTCCACGCTGCCCTCGATGATATGGAGGGCACGGGTGTGCTGGAGGGTCTCCCGGGAGATGTTCAGGGGAAGGTCGGGGGAGTCCACCACGCCCTTGACGAAGGAGAAGTGGTCGGGGACCACCTGGGGACACTTGTCCATGATGAGGACCCCGGAGGAGTAGAGCTGGAGGCCCTTCTCGTAATCCTTGGAGTAGTAATCGTAGGGGGCGTGGGCGGGGATAAAGAGCATGGCTTTGTACTCCATCTGACCCTCGGCGGAGACGTGGATGGTGCAAAGGGGCTCCTCCCAGTCGGAGAATTTCTCCCGGTAGAACTGGTCGTACTCCTCCTTCTTCACCTTGGCCTTGGGCCGCTGCCAGAGGGGGACCATGGAGTTGAGGGTCTCCCACTCCCGGATCGTCTCGTACTGGGGCTGGTAGTCCTCCCCGGCGTCGGCGGGCTTGTCCTTCATTTTGCTCCGCTCCATCTCCATGCGGATGGGGGTGTGGACATAGTCGGAGTACTTTTTTACCAGCTCCTGGATGCGGTACTGGTCCAGATATTCGCTGTAGCTTTCCTCGTCGGTATCGGCCTTCAGGCGGAGGATGACCTGGGTGCCCACATCGCTCTTGTCACAAGGCTCTACGGTATAGCCGTCGGCCCCGTCGCTTACCCACTCCCAGGCCTCGTCGGCGCCATAGGCTTTGGAGCGGACGGTGACCGTGTCGGCCACCATGAAGGCGGAGTAGAAGCCCACGCCGAACTGGCCGATGATGTCCACGTTCTTGGCGCCCTTCTCCGCCTTATCCATCTCCTGCTTGAACTGGAGGGAGCCGCTGCGGGCGATGGTACCCAGGTTCTTCTCCAATTCCTCCTTCGTCATGCCGATCCCGTTGTCGGTGATGGTCAGGGTCCCGGCGGCCTTGTCGGGGGTGATGGTGATCTGAAAATCCTTCCGTTTGAGCTTCACCCCGTCGTCGGTGAGGGCCTTGTAGGCCAGCTTGTCCACCGCGTCGCTGGCGTTGGAGAGAAGCTCCCGGAGGAAGATCTCCTTGTGGGTGTAGATGGAGTTGATCATCAGGTCCAAAAGCCGCTTGGATTCCGCCTTGAATTGCTTCTTTGCCATCTTGTGTGCGCCTCCGTATATGGGAAGTTATTTTAAAAAGCATAGGGTTAGCACTCATTCTTCCCGAGTGCTAACCCTATGATAATCCTTCGTACTCTATTTTTCAAGGGGGTTCAAAGAAAGTTTACAATTTCCCGCCGTCCCTGTGATTTTCCAGATATTCCCGCAGGATAATATTGATACAGCTTGAGACGGAACGGTCCTCTTCCTCTGCCAACAGCCTTATCTTCTCCAAAACAGGCTCGTCCAGTACAATACTGATGGACTTTTTCAAAGGCTTCATAGTATCACCTCTATATTGGATAATACTATAATCTGCTATTTCTGTTTGACAATTCGTGGTTATTAGTGTAAATTAGTGGTAATGGAGGTGACTGCTATGTATGAGGACGTAGTGGACATGAGAAGTCTGCAGGAACAATTTGAGGATTCCCTTGAAAACGCTTTTGACTCTTTCTATGCAAGTCTGGCCCTTGATTCACTTATGGAACCATTGGAGATGAACCTCCTTGCGGTGCTCCATCCAGCCTTCCTTGCCGGATATGAAGCGGCGGGAGGCCACCCCCCGGCCAGCCCTTGACGGGCTGGCTTTTTTACGCCCCGGGATCATTGCGCTTTGGGGAAAAATACCGTATAATACCCTTATCAGAAAGGATGATGCTCATGCTTCTCCGGCTTCTCGCCGTGGGCGATGTGGTGGGGCAGGGTGGGTTGGACTGCCTGGGCCGCCATCTGCGCTCGGTAAAAAAACTCCATAACGTGGACTTCACCGTGGTCAATGGGGAAAACGCCTCGGGGGTGGGGCTGACCCCCAGGCAGGC
>CANPNN010000056.1 GCA_947575475.1 uncultured Pseudoflavonifractor sp. | reverse complement strand
GGAACGGTGTTGGCGGTGTCGGTGGCGGCGGGCAGCTCGACCTTTTGGAGGATATTGCCCTTGTTGTCCGCGATATAGAGGGAGCCGCGCTTGGTTCCCTGCTTTTGGGTGTAGGTGGTGAAGATGACCTCGGGTACGCCGTCTCCGTTCAGGTCGTGAACGGCGGGGGCCCCGGCGTACTCCATGGTGGAGCCGTCATAGACGTTGATGGGCCAGCTGCCGGGCTGGGTGTGGTCCAGAGAGTAGCAGTTGAGCTTGCCGGCGTAGTCGGGGTAGAGGATCTCCAGTTTGCCGTCCCCATCCAGATCGGCGCAGACCGGGTCGGGCATGCAGCGGTCCATGATCTCCCAGTCGGAGTTGGTCAGGGGGCAGAGAGGGGGCTCCTTCACCGTAGGCTCGGTGGACCAGGCGGAGTTAAAGCGGGTGCGGTCCCCGTTGAAGATGAACAGCTCGTTATAGAGGTGGGGAAGGTCGGCTCCGGCGTTGGCCGCGGCCTCGTCGGCCCGGTCGTGGACGTCGCCAACCACCACGACCTCGTTTTTCCCATTCCCGTCCAGATCGGCGATGACCGCCTTGCTGAGAGTGAAATGGGCGGTGAGACGCTCGTACATGGGCAGGGAGGAGAGGGTGAGCTGGGTCCCCATCAGGTCGCTCTGACGGCCAAAACCGCCGTTATAGACCTTAGATTCGTAGTCGGCGTTGGAGAAGGCGCCCACCCGGCCCCAGACCACCGGCTCGGTGACGCCGAAATTTTTGCCGTAGTCCATGGTCATGCTGGTGCGGACCTGGGAGCCATCGGGCTTGTAGGCGCAGATCTGACCCATGTCGGCGGGGGCCACGATCTCCTTGACCCCATCGCCGTCAATGTCGCCGATGGCCAGGTTGTCGTTGAAAATGCCGTAAGAGTAGCCCAGAGAGGGGGCCCGGGGGTCGGATTCGGGAAGGACCAGGGTCTTATTGCCGTCGTGGGCGGCGTCCAGCTGGGGCCAGCCGGGGCGGAGGGAGCCGTCGTGCTCATAGACATAGACGCTCTGTCCGTCGGCCACGCCGATACCGGCGGCGATCTCCATGGTGCCGTCGTTATCCAGGTCGGCCACCTCGATGGAGTAGACCTCGTCGGGGAGAGCCTGGGGCCAGCCGGGCTTGAAGTAGCCATTCTCATCGTAAACGGCCAGCTTGCCCTGGTGGAGGATGCTGCTGCCGTGGCCGGCCACGATCTCCTTGCGGCCGTCGCCGTCAATATCGCCCACATAAATGCTGGGCCAGGTGCGGAGGCTGAGATCGGTGCCGTTGGTGGTGGCGTTACGGTCGGAACCGACAGGGAAACGCCACTTGAGGGAGCCGGTGGCGGCGTCCAGACAGGAGACGGTGTAGGAGGCGGCGATGATCTCCAATGTACCGTCCTGGTCGACGTCGCAGACCACGGGGGAGCCGTGATAGGCGTCCTCGCACCAGCCGGTGTTATATTTACCGCCGCCGGCGTATTTCACTGACAGGGTCCCCGCCTGCCCGGAGGAGATGGTCCTCACGACCCCGGCCCGGATGGCGTCCCGGTTGGTGTAGACATTGTAAAGGAGCTGATAGGCCTGCTCCATGGTCACCGTCATCTTGGGGGACATGGAGGAGCCGCCGGTGCCGTTCATGATCTGGATGAGGTAGACCCGCTTCACGGCGTCCGCGGCCCAGGAGCTCAGGTCGGCCTCGTCGGAGAAGGTGATGCCGTTCACGTCGGCCTGGCTGTAGGTGACCTTGCAGGTATCCAGCACCCGGAGAAGCATGACGGCAATCTGCTCCCGGTTTACCAAGTCGTTGGGAGAGAAGGTGGTGCCGTCCCCGGTGCCGGAGACCAGCTTGATCTTATAGGCCCGGAGCACGTCCGGGTCGCCGGTGTCGGTGAAGGGGTTCTTCACGTCGGAGGAGTCGGGCTTGGGCATGCCGGTGATAAGCTCGTAGAGGATGACCCCCAGCCGGGCAAAGTCGGCCCGGGTCACGATGCGGTCATAGCCGGCAAAGTCGGCATCGGCGAGCTTTCCCGTGCCCTTGAGCCAAGTCACAGCGTCATTGGCCCAGGCGGAGGGGGTATCCTGGACCGCCGCGGCAGGGAGGGAAAGGGAGAGGAGAAGGGCCAGGGTCAGGAGAAAAGAGGGAATGGTTTTTTTCATGGCGCTGATTTGCCTCCTTATGTATGGAGTGGGGTCAAAAAGCTGAAAAATATTATATATCACCCGAAAAGAAAAAACAATATGCCCACCGCATAGAAAGAGGGGACCACCCCAAGTCTTGGGAATGGTCCCCCTTTTTTTCAGAGGTTCCTTCTGCCCTTACTGCTTGATGACGATGGTGGCCACAAAGGTGGCTCCATCATAGGCGCCGAAGGCCCGGACGATGTCGCCGGCGGCGAAGCCGCTGTTCAGGCTCAGGCTGGAGCCGGCCAGGTTCATCAGGTTTGCGTTCTTTACGTCCACCACCACCAGGCTGGTCTTGCCCATGGAATCGGTGATCTGGAGGGTGACGGTCTTGGCGCTGCTGGTATTGCTGGTCAGCAGCACCGTGCCGGTAAGCTCGGTGGAGGAGGAGGCCACGGCGGTAATATCGATGGAGACGATCTGTTCGCCGTTGGTCACCATATCGATGGTGAAGCCGGGCTTCAGGTTATAGATGTTGGAGGACTTGCCTGCCTGGGTCACGGAGACGCCGTCAAAGACGGTGTAGGTCTCGGTGGTCCCATTGGTCTGCTTCACCTTCATGGAGATACCCTGGCCGGTCATGGTGATCTCTTCGATGACGCCGCTGAGGTCGGCGGTCTGGGGGGTGGCGTCGATGCGCTCTACCTCATTATACCGGATGGTGACCACCACATGGTCCCCGGTGATGAGCTCCGTAATGGAGCCGGATTTTCCGCTGCGGTTGATGGTGGGCAGATCGGTAATATCCAGGCTGTAGCTCACCACGCTGTCATCCTCCTGGGTGATCTGGATGGTGGTGAGAGGGGAGCCGTAGCTGATGGAGGAGAGGGTTCCCTCCACGGTGGCCGAACCGGGGAAGCCGTCCAGCTGAACGACCATATTGCCTGTGAGCATGGCGGTGACGTACCAGCCCTGCTCGATCTGGCTGACGGTCTTTATCTCGCCGTCATAGGTGATGGCGGCCGATTGGCTTACGGTGGGAGTGTACTCCTTGCCGGAGAAAATATCGGTAATGTAGACGCTGCGGGCGGTGCCTACGGTGCCCAGACGCTTGATGGGACCTTGGATGAAATTGCTCACCGTATCCACGGCTACGCTGGATACCTGGTTGTTGTCGGTGCCCACCCGGATCTGGACATACTTGCCCACATGGGCGGAGGACAGGGAACCCAGAGTGCCGTTGACCGTGACGGTGACACCCAGGGGAACGGCATAGTGGTAGACCACGCCGTTAAAGCCGGTGACGCCCAGGGTAGTGTTGTTGCCGATGGTGGTGACGCTCTCCACCAGGCCGCTCATAAGCTGGGTGCCGCCGGAGAACCGGACGGCGGCCAGGTGGCCCATCTCGTCTACGGTGCAGACGGCGGCGGTATAGCCGGCCTCCTCGTCAATGATCTCCCGGTCGCCCACAGTCTTGCCCACGGACACCTCGGTGAAACGGTCAATGGTGAGGGTGTGGGCCACCCCGTTGATGAGGAGGGTGAGCTGGTTGTCGGTGAGGTCGGAGATCGTGCCCGAATAGGTGCTCACCGCACCGCTGAGCCGTACCTCCCGCACGGCCCCGCCTGCGGTCAGGTTCAGTCGGGCGTACTGGCCCGCCCGGAGGGCGGTGGAGGTGGTGAGCATATTGTCGTCATAGATCTTGGCGGTAGCGGGGATGGAATAGGACTGGGTCCCGGAGATCTCGCTGCTGAGAGCCAGGATCAGGGAGCCGTCGGCGGCGTTGGTCACGGTGGAGATGACGCCGGCCTTCCAGTCATAGTCGGTGTATTCGCTCAGCTCGGTGACAATGCCGGCCTCCTCCATAAAGGTGAGGGCGCGGCTGAGCATGGTGGTCATCTCAGCCCGGGTGACGGAGCCCTGGGGATCGAAAAGGCCGCCGTCCTTGCCCTTGACGATACCGAAATTGGTCAGGACATAGACATAGGGCTGGAGGGCGGGGGACACATCCTCCTTGTCGGCATAGCTCAGAGTGTAATTGGAAAGTCCGCTGGCCAGAGGCTCCAGCTGCATGGCCCGAACGAGATACATGCAGATATTCTCCCGGGACATGGTCTCCTCCAGGTAGGTGCGCTCTCCGCTGGAGGAATTCTCGGTCTTGGGGTCCACCTGGGAGAGAGCCTCCAGCTCGGAGATGGAGAGGACTCCCGTCTCTACCGCCAGAGCCATCTCGGCGGCGGCCCAGACGTTCATATTGTTGGACCGGGGCAGGATCTCGGTCATCTCCTCCTTCCGGTCCTCAGCGATCTTGGCCTGGGTGGTCTTGTCCACACCGGTGGCCCGGGCGCAGAAGAGGAGCGTCTCGGCGGCGGTCATGCGCCCGTTGGGCTTGAAGGTGCCGTCGTCATAGCCCTTGGCATAGCCCAGATTGGACATTTTGGTGATGTCCTCGTAGCCCCAGAAGTCCGTGCTCACATCGGTAAAGGACAGGGCGTGAGCGGGGACCGCTGTCAGGGAGAGGGTCAGCGCCAGAGAGAGGGCCGCCGCTCCGAACCGTTTCCATTTCATATTTGACTCCTCCAGACATTCAAGATGGTGTGGATGGGATTTGTGTAAACCACATTATACGCTGTTTTTCCAAGAAAAGCAATGATTTCCCTGGAACGGATTTATTTCCCAGGAAAAATCACAGCCGGGATTTCCGCTGCAGGCGGATATCCTCCCCGAAAAACCGCAGGACCCGGTACTCCCCCTCCAGCCGGGAGGCGGTCTGACCGTTGTAGCGCTGACGCATGCCGTCCATGGAAAGGTTGGTGGAGATCACGGTGGCCCGGTTCTGGGTCAGGCGGGTGTTTACCAAGGTGTAGAGGGCACTTTGGACAAAGGGGGTGGTCAGCTCGCTGCCCAGGTCGTCCAGGATGAGCAGGTCGCAGTTCAGGTAACGGCGGGTCTCGTCCTTAGCCTCTCTCTCCTCTTGGACGTTTTTGGAAAATTTTTGTTCCTCAAACCGGGCGAAAAGATTGACGGCGGTGTCATAGACCACCGAAAAGCCGTTTTCCGCTACCGCCCGGGCAATGCAGGCGGACAGAAAGGTCTTGCCGAGACCGGGGTCGCCCGTCAAAAACAGGTTGGGGAACAGAAATTTGCCGAATTTCTGGGCGTAATTCAGACAGAAGTCATAGATAAACTCCATATTCTCCTTGGGGGACAGGTTCTCCCCCGGCCAGGGGAGGGGGGAGTACCATTCCAGGGAAAAGTGGTCGAAGGATTGGTCCCCCAGGTCCAGGAGCTTGGACAGCTCCCGCACCTGCTCCTGGGCGCAGAGGGCCTGCAGGCAATGGCACATTTGGGAGCCGATCCAGCCGGCGTCTCCGCATTTTTTGCAGGCAGGGGCGTCCTCCAGAGCGTCGGGGGGATAGCCCAGGCCCTGCAAAAGCTGAGCCTGCCGGACCTGAAGGTCCATATTCTTGTCCCGGATCACCTGGAGGGCGGGGCTGGGATCGCTGCCCTTGCGTAGGCTGGAGGTGATGATATCCAGAATGGTCCCCCGGAGCTGGCGGTCAATATCGCTAAGCTCGGGGCACTGGGAGTAGAGCCGGCGGCGCAGGGCTTCCTGGGCTTCGGAGCGCTCCTTCCGGGAGGCGTTCAAGCGCTGGGAGGCGCGGCGGAGCACGATGGGATCGTATGCCATTTCAGGTTCCCTCCTTTTCCTGCTGCTTGAGGTAGGCGCGGAGACGCTCCATATCCTCCCTGGCCCGGCGGTCGGCCTCCCCCGGGGCGGCGGGCTGGGGGGCGGTGGCTCCGGCTCCGGGCCTGGGGCGGCGGGGCCGGACACTGTCTCTGGCGGAGATCTCCTTTACGGAGTGGAGGCCCTTTTGGTGCCAGTCGGTGAGAATGGAATCCAGGTACTTCCAAGACAGCTTTTGGGTCTGCATGATGGTTTTCTCATAGGCCAGACGGATGACCTCGTCGGGGAAGCCCATATCCAACCACCGGGCGATATATTCCTTCTCCTGCTTGATGGGTTTATGGTCCCGGATGTCCAGAAGGGCCAGTATCTGAACGCTGCGGTCCCGAAGCTGCGCAAGCCGCCTCATATGGGCCTCGGCGCTCTCCACCGTGTCCACCCCCCGCTCCTTCCAGCGCATGGCCTCCTGCTGGATCTGGGGCAGCCGGGGCAGCCGGCTGGGGCCGTACTTCCGCTGGAACTCCTCAATGGTCCAGTTCACCACCAGAAGGATGACCTCGGGGGGCAGGCCGGAGAAATCGTAGATGGTGTAGAGGGACTTCAGGTCGTTGGTGGACAGGACCTTGCCAAGCCGCCGCTGGACCTCCTGGACCAAGACGGGAAAAGGGGAGGCCTGGTTTTCCAGCTCCCGGTTGATATCGGAGGCGGTATATTCCGGCGGCTGGGGTGCCGGAGCGGGGGCGGAGGACGGGGCGGGAGCCTGGGCCAGTCCCAGGCCGGCGAGGAGGCTGAAGGCCCCGGCGGTCCGCTGGGAGTCCCACCGGAGGGCGCGGGTCGCGGCGGCGGGGTCATACCGCCCGCCGGCTTTCAAAAGGTACAGGTATAAAAGGGCGGCATCCCCGCTGCCCGAGGAGATCAGCCGTTCTGCCGCTCCGGCGGACAGGGACAGGATATTGCCCGGGAGAAAAACGGGATCGGACATGGGGGTCGCCTCCTTTCCGGTGGTCATAAAATAACAATCATATTTTACACGAAAAGGAGGAGAAGGTAAAGATAAAAGAGAAAAATATGTGGGAAGAGAAAAATCTGAAAAATTCACGAATTTTTGTTTTTCAATTGGGCGGTATTATGATATAATACGATAGATATATAATAAGGAGGGGTATGCCGTGCAAAACAAGGTGACCGTGACCATCGACGACCAGGAGTACACGCTGGTAGCCTCTGAAGACGCCGCCTACATGAAAAAGGTGGCCGCCTACGTGGATGGCAAGATCGGGGAGGTCAAGGAGGGGGGAAGGGTCTCTTCCACCGATGCCGCCGTCCTTGCCGCTTTGAACATGGCTGACGAATATTTTAAGAGCCTGGAGACCGCCGAGAATCTGCGCGCCCAGATCAAGGAGGCCCTGGAGGAGAACAAGCGGGTGAACCTGGAGCTGAGCGAGGCCAAGCGGGAGATCTTCGGCCTCCAGAACCAGAAGAGGAAGTAAGATGCTGGAGCTTCTGTCTCCCGCCGGGTCCCCGGAGGCCCTCACTGCCGCCGTCCAGAACGGGGCGGACGCGGTCTATCTGGGGCTGGGCGATTTCAATGCCAGGCGCAACGCGAAGAATTTTACCGAGGCAGATCTTGCCCCGGCGGTCGCCTATTGCCATTTGCGGGGGGTCAAGGTCTACCTGACCCTCAATACCCTTCTCACGGACCGGGAGCTGCCCGCCGCCGCCGAACAGGCCCGGAGGGCGGCTCAGCTTGGGGCGGACGCGGTGCTGGTCCAGGACCTGGGGGTCCTGCGGGCGGTGCGGCAGGCCGCCCCGGACCTGGCTGTCCACGCCTCCACCCAGATGACCGTCCACAATCTGGACGGGGTGAAGCTCTGCGCCGATCTGGGGATGACCCGGGCGGTCCTCTCCCGGGAGCTGCCCGAGAGCGAGATCGAGTATATCTGTACCCACTCCCCCATTGAGATCGAGGTCTTTGGCCACGGGGCCCTGTGCATGTGCTACTCGGGCCAGTGCTTTTTCTCCGCCGTTGTGGGGGAGAGGAGCGGCAACCGGGGCCTGTGCGCCCAGCCCTGCCGGATGAAATACGGCTGGAATGGACGGGCGGATGGGTATCCCCTGTCCCTGAAGGACGCCTGTCTGGCGGACAGGCTTCGCCAGCTTCGGAAGATGGGGGTGGCCTGCCTCAAGCTGGAGGGGCGGATGAAGCGGCCCGAGTATGTGGCGGTCATCACCCGGATCTA
>CANPNN010000055.1 GCA_947575475.1 uncultured Pseudoflavonifractor sp. | reverse complement strand
AAAAAAGGAAGGAGCAACGCAAATTGCGTTCCTCCTTCCTTTTTTCTCAGTGGATGGGGGTAACCACAGGCTTGCCGTTCTGATCCACCAGGATGGTCATTCCGGTGCCAATCCTTTTACTATGGGAACCCAGCAGGTAGTTCACTCCGGTCTCCGTGTCAACGAGAACCTTCGCTACATTAAGCAGGCCCTGGGAGTAAACCTCCACGAACCGTTTTTTCTTCACCATGGACTCACCTTCTTTAACTGTGCTGTAGCCAGGAAAGCATACCACAAAGGTAAGGTCTCGTGATCTTAAATTTCCTGAATGGGCTGGAAAATTTCTCAAATGGACTGGGAGGAGATCACCGATCCCCCTCCAGCCTTTTCCGCAGCCGGGCTTTCCCCGTGCGGGAGAGGAGACACTCGCGACCTCCCACCCACAGCCTGCAGCCCTTCCAGTCCACCCTCTCGATCTTATCCGCTGCGGCCAGATAGGCCCGGTGGACGCGGAGGAAGCGATCCCCCAGCTGGGCCTCCAACTCGTTCAGGCTGCCCAAAAAATCCATCCGGCTGCCTAGGGTATGGAGAAAGACATGGTGGGGAGCGGGGGCGGTCTCAAAATAGAGAATGTCCTCCAGGGGAACATGGCGCACCATGTCTCCCGTCCGAAGGGTGAAGGTCGCCCCGGGCGCCTGCCGCTGGGAGAGAAGGCGATGGTATATCTCCTCCAGACACCGGGCTGCCGCAGGCCCCACGGGCTCCGAGCCCTTCACGATATAGTCAAAGGCCTCCAGGTGATACTGGAAGGTGCGCCAGGCCAGGTCGCCGTAGCTGGTGATATAGACCAGGGTAGCCTGGGGATCCCGCCGGCGAAGCTCCTGCCCCAGCTGGAAGCCGTCCCATTCCCCGTCCTTCAGCTCTACATCCAGGAAATAAATCCCCTGCCTACCCCTCTCCAGTCCGGCCAACAGCTCCTGGGCGGTGGGGACGCTCGCCGCCACCTTCATGTCGTAGTTTTCCGCCAGGATCTTCCTCTCCAGGGCGGTTTGGATCTGGCAGCGGACGGCGTTATCATCGTCACAGAGATAGATCTCCTTCATGTCCTATCCTCCACCGTCAGTTCCTGTACAAATATCCCCCTGTCCCAGCTGGTACAGGAGGAGGCATTGGGATAGCCCCGCAGGATGCGCTGATAACCCGATAGTCCCAGCCCCCGGCCCGTCCCCTTGGTGGACCAGCCCTCCTCCCACAGCTTTCCCGGGTCGAGAGAACCTGTATAGGGGTTGGACACCCGGAGGAACAGCTTCCCCTCCTGGGCCAGCAGCAGGATCTCCACCCAGGGCTCCTCCGTTTCCAGGGCGGCCTCCAGGGCGTTGTCCAGAAGGATACCCAGACAGCGGGTGAGATCCCATATGTCCATGTCCACAGCCCCCACAGGATAGAGCGCCTCCAGACGGCACTCCACCCCCCGCTCTCCCATAGCGGCCAGCTTGCTGAGGAGAAGGCTCCTGACCTCCGGGAGCTGTATGTTCCCGATCTGCGTGGACAGCTGGATCCTTCTGCCCAGCCTCAGGTCAAAGCCCACATCCAATTGGGTGAGGGTACGGCGCACCTTCTCCAGTTCCCCCTCCCCCGCCTGCTGGGACAGGCCGGCCAGCAGGTTCTTATAGTCATGGCGGAAGGCCCGGGTCTCCTGGCGGATGGTTTCCAGCTCCCGCTCGTAGAGCTGCTGCTGGGCGATCATATCCCGCTGCGCCCGCAGCTTTTGGGCGGTGTCCAGCCCTTGGGCCAGATAGACCACCAGCACCGTCATCAGGATCACCATCACGACCACCAGCAGGTAGTAGAGCACCAGATACCGGGACTGGACGCTGTTCAGCAGCAGCAAAAACAGCTCCATCACCATCTCCTGGGCAAAGAGCAGGAGACCTGTACGCCGGGGGGTGGGCCCGCTTTCCAGCAGCAGGCGAAACCATCTTCCAAACCCCAGCTTGCCCAGCAGAAGGGAAATCACAAGGGCAACCGCCAGATGAAGGATGGCCGCCGCCGCATAGGAGAGGCTCTCCCCAAAAGGGGCGGCCCAATTCAGCATCCAGGTCAGAGTGGAGCCGGCCACCTGGAGGATCCCCGCCATACAGACTGCGGCAAAGGCCTGCCAGAACCCAAAGCCCCATGCCCACCTTACCCACAGGGCGGCCATGACAAGAATGGCGCAGGAGACAAGGAAATATTGGGCCGCCCCCAACCCCGGAAGGGTATACAGCACAGCGGAGAGCACGGTAGCAAGGAGCGGAGAGGCCAGCAGCGGCGGCAGCCTTCTCAGCCACCGCCACCCCAGCCCCTCCCCTGTCACGGCCAGCAGATAGACCGCCAGGGCCAGATGACCTGTCAGGGTGTCAAAAAATCCCGAGAGGAGAGCCTGAAATGAATCCATATGACCAGCATTCTCTTTCTACACAGTTTTCTTTGGAGCAGGGGGATGGACTTTACTGTCCATCCAGGTATTCCCCGATGGCCAGAAGGAAGGCGGCCCCGTATTTCTCCGCCTTTTTCTCCCCCACTCCGGAGACCTCCAATATCTCCGCCAGGCTTCTGGGCTGCTTGGCCGCCATATCGGTAAGAGTGGCGTTGGAAAAGATCATAAAGGGGGGCACGTTCTCCTTCTGGGCCAGGCGGTAGCGCAGCTTCTTCAGGGCCTGGAACAGCCCCTCCTCCCCCGGCGCCGGAAGCCTCTCCCTCCGCCGGGGCGTCTCCTCCGGCAGAGGCTGGGGCTGGGCGTCCCGGCGCGCCGCGCGCTCCACCCGCTCCCCCCGGAACAGGACCTCCCCCGCTCTGGCGGTGAGGAGAAGCCCGCCGTACTCGCTGTCCCGAAGCAGGTAGCCTTTGTCCGTCAAAAGCTGGATACAGGCGTTGATCTCCTGGACGCTCCGGTCCCTCATAAGCCCGTAGGTGCTCAGCCCGTCCAGGCCCTTCTCCCGGACCTTCTGACCCCGCCCCCCCTTCAGGGTCTGGGCGATAAGGGCGGCGCCCACGTGGTAGCCTAGCAGGTCCTCGGCCCTTTTTACGCAGGACAGGACCATCTGGGCCTCCTGGGTGATGTCCTCGGTGACAAACTCCCCCTTACAGTTGCCGCAGTTTCCGCACTCCTGGGGGTGGTCCTGGCCGAAGTAATCCAAAATATAGCCCCGGTAGCACCCCTCAGCGGCGCAGTAGAGGCGCATGGCCTCCAGCCGCCCGTAGTCCCGGCGGATGGCCTCCCCCCGCTCGGCGTCGGTCAGTTCCTCATTGTCACGACCGTTCTCGATGAGGAACCGGGCGGTGACCAGGTCGGCGCCGCTGTAGAGGAGGATGCAGTCGGCTCCCTCCCCGTCCCGGCCCGCTCTCCCCGCTTCCTGGTAGTAGGCCTCCAGACTCTTGGGCATATTGTAGTGGATGACGTAGCTCACATTGGACTTGTCGATGCCCATGCCGAAGGCGTTGGTGGCCACCATAATGGGCCTGCGGTCAAAGCGGAAATCCTCCTGGCTGCGCCTTCGCTCGTCCTCCTCCAGCCCCGCGTGGTAGCGGGTGGCGGGGAAGCCCCGGCTCTGGAGAAGGGCGCAGACCTTCTCCACGGCGCTGCGGGTGGCGCAATAGATAATGCCGCTCCTGTCCCGCCGCTCCCCCACCAGGGCCAGGAGGGCGGAGTCCTTCTTTTTGGGCCGCAGCACGTCGAAATAGAGGTTGGGCCGGTCAAAACCCGTCACCAGGGTCAGAGGCTCCCGGAGGCCCAAAAGCCGCGTCACATCCTCCCGCACCTCCCCGGTGGCGGTGGCGGTGAAGGCGGCCACCGGGGGCCGCCGGGAAAGCTGGGAGAGGAACTCGGGAATTTTCAGATAGCTGGGCCGGAAGTCCTGGCCCCACTGGGACACGCAGTGGGCCTCATCCACCGCCACCAGGGAGATCCGGGTCTCCCGGCACAGGTTCAGAAAGCCCTCGCCGGTGAGCCGCTCAGGAGCTACGTAGAGGAGCTTGAATTCCCCCGCCCAGGCCCGGCGGTAGACTCCGCGCATCTCCTCCTCGGTAAGGGAGCTGTTGAGAAAGGCGGCGCTGACCCCCGCCTGGGCAAGGGCCATGACCTGGTCCTTCATCAGGGAGATAAGGGGGGAGACAACGATGGTCAGCCCCGGCAGCAGCAGGGCGGGGACCTGGTAGCAAAGGGACTTGCCGCCCCCCGTAGGCATGACCCCCAGCACGTCCCGACCCGCCAAAATGCCGTCAATGAGCCCCTCCTGCCCGGGGCGGAAGGCCTCATGGCCAAAATATTTTTTCAGCGCCTCCAGCTTTTCCACACCGTCTGCTCCTTTTCGCCATTTTCTCCATGATAGCCCATTTTTTTCCCGGGCGCAAGGGTAGTTTTTCTTGACAGGGGCCCTCCGGGCTTCTATGATGGAGACAGCAAACAAAGGAGAGATGCGCTATGGACAACACCGTTCTGCTCTACCGTCTCAAAACCCTTACCGCCTTCCGGGACCTGCTGGCCGAGCCTGTTCTCTCAGTGGCTGTATCCCTTCTGGACGCTCTTTCTTCGGGCGACGCCGCCACCGCCCTCACCAACTGGGCGGAGCTGGTCTCCCGTTTGGACCAGGAGGGATCTGAGGGGCTGGGACCCTGGCTGGAGGAGCATTTGAAATACAGCGACGCCCCCTGGCCCCGCTCGGTAGACGCAGGGGAGGAAGACCCCAGGTTGGAGGCCCACGCTCTCCGGGATCTGGAGACCTTGACCGCCCTGTCCCAGCTGGACCCCCGCTCCCTGTCGGACCGCCTGGAACTGCCGGCGGCGGTGGCGCTTCCCGGCTGGTCCGTATCCCCACCGTTTTCTGTTGACAGCCTGAAACG
Source organism: uncultured Pseudoflavonifractor sp. (assembly GCA_947575475.1). Next base: position 3,217 of record CANPNN010000055.1, on the reverse strand, counting down.
CCATTACCGCGCTCATGGCTGCGGCCCCTTCGCCCGCTGCCGGGCCTTCCTCTGGGAGAAGGGCCGGCTCCTCCCCGTCGAAACCCCCGACGTGCCCGCCCAGTCCGAGCTTCTGGGCTACCGCCGCCAGCGCTCCCAGGTGGAGGAGAACACCCGCTCCCTCCTGGCCGGGAACCGGGTCAACAACGTGCTCCTCTTCGGGGACAGCGGCACGGGAAAGTCGGCCACGGTGAAGTCCCTGCTGGGTCTTCCGGACACGGAGGAGCTGCGGCTCATTGAGATCGAGAAGGACAGCGTCTGCCAGATGCCCCAGCTCATCCGCTCCCTGGCGGGGCGGCGGCAGAAGTTCATCCTCTTCATCGACGACCTGGCCTTTGACGAGGACGATATGAGCTATTCCGTACTGAAGACCATCCTGGAGGGAGGGCTGGAGCCCCGGCCCCACAATGTAGCCATCTATGCCACCTCCAACCGCCGGAACCTGGTGCGCCAAACCTTCTCCAGCCGCGCTGGGGACGAGGTGGACCGGGAGGAGACCATCCAGGAAAAGACGGCCCTGGCCGACCGGTTCGGCCTTCGCATCCCCTACCTGGGCCTTGCCAAGGCCGAGTTCCTGGAGTTGGTGGAACATCTGGCCCGTCAGGCGGGGCTGCGCCTTTCCAAAGAAGACCTCACCGCTCAGGCCATCCGCTGGGACGCCCGCCACCCGGGCCGGTCCCCCCGGACAGCCCAGCAGTTCATCGCCAGTCTATCCTGAATAAAAGAAAAACAAAGCGATGGCAAGGGGCATACCCTTGCCATCGCTTTGTGTTTTCCTCCCCTAATTCAACAAACTCTCCGGCTCCGCCGCCCCCCATCTGTCCTGTCCCTCTCCTTTTCAGTTACCTCCGTAATATTACGATATGATTGTAATGTTCCTCTTTTTCGTCAAGGAACTTTTCCCATTCTGATATAAAAATTTCCAGGTGAGGAACCTCACCTGGAAATTCTTATCTTATCCCCTTTTTTTCAGGGTAATGACCACCGCCGTCCGGTCATCCGCCGCCCCAGCCCGGCTTTCGCTCTCCTCCATCACCGCCTTTGCCAGGTCCTTGGGGCTCCCCCCGTCAAATTTTCCCACCAGGTCCCGGAGCCATTGATCCTCCCCGGCCTCCGAGATGCCGTCGCTGACCAGGAGCACACAGTCCCCCTCCCCCAGCTCTATTTTTGTCACATCCGGCCCTGCGCTCCCCTCGGCCAGCCCCGCGGGCAAGGCCGCGCCGCTGATCCGGCTCACCGTTCCCTTCCGGCGCAGATAGGTGGGGGCCGCCCCAAGTTTACATAATTCCCCACGCCCGGTATACAGGTCTATCCGCAGAAGATCCACGGTGGTAAAAGCCCCCGTCTCCTCATTTCGGAGGGCCAGGGCAGAGTTCACCGTCCGCAGGGCCGCGGCGCTCTCCATTCCCGAGCGGAGAAAATCCTCCAGCAGACGTACCGCCAGGGCGCTCTCCCGCTTGGCGGCCTCGCCGCTGCCCATTCCGTCGCAGAGGAGGACAAACATGCTCCCGTCCTCCCGCTTGAACCAGGTCCCGGTGTCCCCGCTCTCGGTCTGCCCTTCCCGGCGGCGGGCGGCCACCCCGGCCAGGGCCATCAGTGGTTCAGCCTGGACCAGTACCACCCGATCCCGTTCCCCCTCCCCCAGCCTCAGGGGGATCCCCAGGACCTCGGAAAGCCGGCGCAGCTCCTTTTCCGTGGTCAGGACTTCCGTTCCCCGGCCCGTCACCTCAGCCCGGAGGTATCCCCTCCCGTCATAATAGGCCGCTGCCTCCCCTTCCAGCCCCAGGCCCGCCAGGTGGCGGCGGAGTTTTCTCTCCCGCAGGGGATCTGGGGTCAGCTCAGCAGAGACCTCCATGGCCGCCTCACTCAAAATATCGGCCATAGTCTCATACTGCCGGCACACCGCCCCCCGGCTCTCCCGGAGCCGGCTCTGATACTGTCTGCGGTAGCGCAGAGCCGTGACCTCCTCGTTTGCCACCCGTAAAAAGGAACCAAACTGCAGACACCGGCTGGGAAACCAGGCCGGAAAATCGGTCGCCTCCCCCTTCCCCTTCTCCATCATTATGGGAAGAGCGTCATTGAGAGCGTTAAAGGTGCTCACATAGTCCTGCTCCCAGCAGGTCCCCCGAAGGGCGCACCGCCGGCACACCCGCTCGGCGGCCCGGTCAAAGACGGTGGCAGGGTCGGCGTCATTCAGCTTTTGCTCCGGGAAGGCTCCGCGCAGGCTGTCCCGCACCTGCCGGAAAGCCCCGGCGGTGGCGGACAGCCGCGCCCCGACATATTCCGCCGCCCGCTTCGCCGTGGCCTGTCCCTCCTCCTGGGAAAGCCGTCCCCGCAGCGTTTTTATCCACCCCTGGGGAAGCAGCAGGAACAGCACCGACCCCATGAACACCTCATAAAGCCCCGACACCCGGGGGGTCACATCCCAGGTCCACAGCACCGCCACCGCATTGGCCACCACATAGGTAATGGCCCCAAACAGTCTGCCCTGCTTCCAGCCCGCCCCGGCGAGCAATCCCGCAAAGCCATAGGCCATGGCGTAGAAAGGAGCCCCCTCCCCGGCCGCCAGGTCCATCCCCAGCCCCAGGGCTACCCCTGCGGCCGCTCCATAGCCCAGTCCTCCGGTGTGACCCGCCGCCAGTACCAGCACCACCGACAGTACCCGTCCCATGGACAGGTCCCCAAAGAAGGTCAAGTTCCCCATGGAGATAAGCAGCGTCCCCAGCAAATAAAGCAGGCTCACCGCCTGCCTGGTATCCAGCAGCTCCGCCTCCCCCTTAGACTTCCATGGGGAGAAGGCCAGACGGTAAAAATAGCAGGACGCCCCCGCCAGCAGGATCTCCGTCACAAAAAACACGGCCTGCCCAGGGGTCCAACGGGCATCCGAAAGGTACACAAACCCGGTCACCGCCGTCATCCCCGCACTGACAAAGGGCATAAACCACCCCTTTTTATAGATCCCCACATCATAAAAGGCAAAGGCCACCGAAAACACCAGCACACAGGCCGCGGCGTACCGCAATCCCTCGGTGAGTCCCCGGAGCGTCAGATAACCCAATGCCGCGCCAAAGGTGGCCATCAGTCCGTCCGCCCCCGACCCGGCCGAGGCCACCAGCCCCACTCCAAAGGGGGCAAACCCGCCAAATATCTCTCCCCCCGCCAGCACAAACCCCAGCAC
>CANPNN010000054.1 GCA_947575475.1 uncultured Pseudoflavonifractor sp. | reverse complement strand
GACAGGGTGGGGATGCTGGACCGGAAAAACCATTATCCCAGCCAGCTCTCCGGAGGGCAGCAGCAGCGGGTGGCGATCGCCCGGGCCCTGGCCACCGACCCGGAGATCATCTACTTTGACGAGCCCACCTCCGCCCTGGACCCCGAGCTCATTGGGGAGGTCCTCTCCGTTATGCGGGCTTTGGCGGAGGAGGGGATGACCATGCTGGTGGTGACCCACGAGATGAATTTTGCCCGAAACGTATCCACAAAGGTGATATTTATGGAGGATGGCGTGGTGCTGGAGAGCGGACCCGCCCGTGAGTTCTTTGAAGCGCCCAGGGAGGAGCGGGTGAAAGCCTTTCTCCGCAATATCGAGCGTAAGGAGGAAAAATAAGATGAAAAAGAAGATCGCCACGGCTCTGAGCGGAGCCGTACTGCTTACCGTGCTGTCCGCCTGCGGCGGGGATCCGGCCCCTGAGACGACCGGTCAGGATGGCGACGTTCTGGCCCGGATCCGGGCCAAGGGGGAGATCGTGGTGGCCATGGAGGGCACTTGGGCCCCCTGGACCTACCACGATGAGAGCGGCGAGCTGGTGGGCTATGACACCGAGGTGGCCAAGGCCATTGCCGAAAAGCTGGGAGTCACCGCTACCTGTGTGGAGGGGGAGTGGGAGGGTCTGCTGGCCGGACTGGACGCAGGGCGCTATGATATCATGGTCAACGGGGTGGACGTCACCCCCGACCGATCGGAGAAGTACGACTTCTCCGATCCCTATGCCTATAACCGGATGGCAGTCATCGTGAAGGGGGATAACGACACGATCACCGGGATGGAGGACCTCAGCGGCAAGAAGACCGCCAATACCATCTCCTCCACCTATGCGGAGACCGCCCGTTCCTACGGGGCGGAGGTGACGGGGGTGGACGACCTGGCCGCCACCTTTGAGCTTCTCTATTCGGGCCGTATCGACGCCACCCTCAACGCTGAGGTGACCTATTACGATTACATGGCCCAGCATCCCGAAGCCGACCTGAAGATCGCCTGCCTGGCCGACAAGGCCGACAGCGTGGCCATCCCTCTCAGGAAGGGGGAGGATGCCGCCGCCCTTCGGGAGGAGATCAACAAGGCCCTGGCCGAGCTTGCGGAGGATGGGACCCTTGGTGAGCTGTCCATAAAGTACTTCGGCACCGATATCTCCAAGGCGGAATAAGCGCAAAGAAAAGGGCCCCCGGGGATACCGCTCCCGGGCGGCCCTTTCTTTTGCCGGGTAAAGAGAGCAGGGTGGGCCCACAAATCCCGGTAAAATGTCCATAAAATCCTTTCCAAAATTTCTCAGTTGGTGTATACTATAACCAACCCAAAGAATTTACTTAGGAGGTCATTGATATGCTTCACCTGGATCTATCCAACGTCACTCCCTTCCTGCCTACGGGCTGGCGCACCGGAGAGGAGAAGGGCCTGGAGAAGGCCCACGACCATGTGCTGAACGGGACCGGAGCCGGCAGCGATTTCCTGGGCTGGGTCCGTCTCCCCGCCGACTATGACAAGGAAGAGTTCGCCCGCATCCAGAAGGCCGCCCAAAAGATCCGCTCCGATTCCAAGGCCCTGGTGGTCATTGGCATCGGCGGAAGCTATCTGGGCGCCCGGGCGGTCATTGAGACGTTGACCTCCAACAATTTCAATCTGACCCGGGGGGAGGGCACCGCCATCTACTTTGCGGGCAACGGGCTCTCCGCCGACGGCCTCAACGAGGTCATCGACCTTGTAAAGGATGTGGACTTCTCGGTCAACGTTATCTCTAAATCGGGCACCACCACTGAGCCCGCCATCGCCTTCCGGATCTTCAAGGCCCTGCTGGAGGAGAAGTATGGCAAGGACGGAGCCCGGGAGCGCATCTACGCCACCACCGACGCCAAGCGGGGGGCCCTGAAGGGTCTTGCCGACAAGGAGGGCTACGAGGAGTTCGTGGTGCCCGATAACGTGGGCGGCCGGTACAGCGTCCTCACCGCCGTGGGGCTGCTGCCCATCGCCGTCGCAGGCATCGACGTGGAGGCACTGATGGACGGGGCCCGGGAGGAGATGGAGCTGCTTGCCAAGCCGGGGATGGACAACCCCGCCTGGCAGTATGCCGCCGCCCGCCATGCCCTCTATGAAAGCGGGAAGCGGGTGGAGATCCTGGCCGGCTACGAGCCCGCCTTCCGCTTCTTCGCCGAGTGGTGGAAGCAGCTCTACGGGGAGAGCGAGGGCAAGGAGAACAAGGGCTTGTTCCCCGCCAGCGTAGAGTTTACCGCCGACCTCCACTCCATGGGCCAGTTCATCCAGCAGGGGGAGCGGCTCATGTTTGAGACCGTGGTCCGCTTTGACAAGGCCCACACCCAGCTTACCATTCCCGACGACCCGGAGAATGTGGACGGGCTGAACTTCCTCTCCGGCAAGTCCATGGCCTTTGTGGCCGAGCGGGCCCTCCAGGGTGTGACCCTGGCCCATGTGGACGGCGGGGTGCCCAACATCCTCCTCACCGCTCCCGCCCGGGACGAGCGGAGCCTGGGCGCGCTGATCTACTTCTTCGAGTTTGCCTGCGGCGTCTCCGGCTATCTGCTGGGGGTGAATCCCTTCGACCAGCCGGGGGTAGAGGCCTATAAAAATAATATGTACGCCCTTCTGGGCAAGCCCGGTTACGAGAAGCAGAAAGGGGAGCTGGAGAAGCGGCTGGAAAGTTAAATCTCCATAAAAGCGGTTGCAATCTGACGGGATAAATGGTAAAATACCACCATAGACCGGAGAATACCTGTCCGGTGGACAACGTAAAGGAGTGATTCATCATGGTACGTGTCATCATGGGAGTCAAGGGAACGGGCAAGACCAAGCAGATGATCGAGCTCATCAACAACGCCGCCAAGAGCGAGGCTGGCAGCGTGGTGTGCATCGAGCACGGCTCCAAGCTGACCTACGACATCCATTATCAGATCCGGCTGATCGAGGCCAAGGAGTATGCCCTCACCAGCTTTGATATGCTCAAGGGCTTTATCAGCGGCCTCCACGCGGGCAACTACGACATCACCCAGGTGTTTGTGGAGAGCCTTACCAAGCTCATCAACGTCTCTGCCGAGGATCCCCAGGTGGAGCACTTCCTGGATTGGCTCAACGATTTCGGCGAGAAGAACGGCATCAAGTTCGTGGTGACCATCAGCGCCGACACCGCGCTGGCCTCCGACGGGGTGAAGAAGTACTTCTAAGTCCCCGAAAAAAGGATAAAAGAAAAAGCAGGGCGGACCGCTATGGTCCGCCCTGCTTTTTTAATAAAGATCTGCAGCGTTCACTCCACCGCGCCAAAATCCTGGAAGGGCAGCATCACGCACAGCACCCGCCCCAACACGTACCGGCTGTCCACGGTGGCCAAAGCCTCATGGCGGCTGTCGGAAGAGTTGTTGCGGTTGTCCCCCATAACGTAGATGGAGCCCTCGGGCACTGTCACGTCCAGCACGTTCATCTCGGGATTGTAGCGGTCCATCATGGGCTCCAGGATATAGTCGTCCTCCAGGGCCACCCCGTCCACATAGACAGCGTTGGCCTCATAATCCACCCGGACATGCTGTCCGCCCACGGCGATGACCCGTTTGACGATGGGGGCGGTGTCCTGGGGCGGAGGGGGAAACCCGGGCTTGCGCAGCACCACCACATCCCCCTGCCGGGGGGTATATCCCAGAGACTGCAGCAACAGAAGGTCCCCGTCGTGAAGGGTGGGCACCATAGAGGAGCCTACCACCCCGATGACCCTTCCGGCCAGGGTACAGGCCAGGATGAGACAGATGAGGACCATGACCAGAGCCTGGGTCCAGTAGTAGAGGTCCAGTCTAAAGGACCCCTTCTCCTCCGGGGGATTCTGATTTTCGTTGGAGAGTACGGTTTCGTCGGACATGGGATCAACTCCAAAGGAAGGTTTTATTCCGGTATTATATCCCAAATAGGAGGGAAATGCAACCGAAGGGCAGAAAATCTCTTTGCGGAGATCCTCCCTCAAAGGGAAAAGATGTAGCGCGCCTTACCCCAAAGACATTCAGTGGGAACGCAGCCCAAAGCCTCATGGCGGCTGTCGGAGGAATTGTTGCGGTTGTCCCCCAGGACATAGACAGACCCTTCCGGCACAGTCACCTCCAGAATATTCATGCTGGGAATATAGCGGTCCACCATAGGCTCCAGGACATAGGGCTCCTCCAGAGCCACCCCGTCCACAAAGACGGCGTTGGCCTCATAGTCCACCCGGACGTGCTGCCCGCCCACGGCAATAATTCGTTTGATAATGGGGGCGGGGTCCATGGGAGGAGGGGGAAACCGGGCTTTTCCGGGAGTACGATGTCCCCCTGCCGGGGGGTATAGCCCCAGGTCTGGAAGACAATGACCTCCTCATCCTGAACGGCGGGAGCCATAGAGCCGCCCGTGAATTTGCAGACCCGAAAAGAGGACAGGAGCAGGACAAGAATAAGAAGCAAAGCCACAGCCAGCCCCCAAAGAAGGCGCCGGCGCTGTACTTTTTTATAGTGACCCCTCCAAAATAGTGGCGTTCCGCCCCTCCAGCATCCCCTTCTCCCGGCTGTGGCAGGTGAAAAGGAGCACCTGCCGGACCTTGGCGGTCTCCAAAAGACACTCCAAAGCCAGCCCCGCCCGCCCGTCGTCAAAGGCGTCCAAAGCGTCGTCCAGCAGAATGGGGCAGGGGTCCCCCTGAGGAAGCGCCATATCGCACATGGCAAGCCGCGCCGCCAAATAGAGCTGCTGGGCCGCGCCTCCCGAAAGGCTCAGGTCCTGCCGGGGGGCGCTCTCCCCCCTCTCCTGGGCCAGAGCCTGGAACTGCCGGGTGAGGGAGGCTTTGTCATATCTCCCCCCGGTGAGAAGGGAGAGATAGTGCCCCGCCCGCTCATTGACGGCGGGGGAGAAGCGCTCCCGGAGAAGGGAGTCGGCGTTTTTCAGGCTCTCCATGGCGGCGGCGATGGCCTCATACTCCCCCCGCCGCAGCTCCAGCTGCTCCAAAAGCTGTCCCCGCCGGGCCTCCAGCTCCGCCGGGTCCCCCAGGGACCGCAGCTCCCCCTCCAGCCGGGCGGCGGTATCGCTGGCCCGGCGCAGCTCGGCGTTCACCGTCCCCAACTGGGCGGAAAGCTGCGTGGCGTCCCCCTGGGGGGTCACGGCCAGCAGGGGCTTTGCCTCCCCGGCGGCGGGGGAGGAGAGGGCACTGAGCAGCTTTTCCGCGGCCTCTACCCTGGCCTTGGCCAGGGAGTACCGCTCCCCCTGCTGCAAGGCCCGGGAGAGGGCGGCGGAAACTCCAAAGAGGTCGGTGACCTCGCTGGCGAAGGGGTGGACAAAGCCGAGAAGCCGCTCTTTCAACTGCGTTACCTGGGCGGCTATCTTGTCCCGCTCCGTCTCCACCGCCTGAACATTCCGTTCCGCCTCCTGAGCGGCGGCTACCTTTTGGGCGTACCGGGCGGCCGAGTCCAAAATTTCCTCCGGCCTCGTCACGTCATACTGGCCGTAGAACAGGTCCGCCAGTTTTTTCCTGCGGTTCCGCTCCCAAAGGAACAGGGGCAGAGAAATCAAAACAGCGGCCAGCCAGACCAGGGGTAGCCAGAAAACCAGACCGCTCCACCAGGGGAAGGAGGCAGCCGGGTCCTGGGGCCGGAGATAGAGGAAGACCGTCAGGCCAAGGCTGGCCACAAGGGCAAGGAGCAGAGGGAGCCGGGGGTCAACGGCCTTTTTCTGCAGCTGGATGGCCTCGTCTCGGTCCCGTTGGGCCCGCTGGGCGGCCTGGGCGGCGTCCAGATTCCCAAAGAGGGGGTCCGCCCGGGCCTCCGCCCGGGCGGAGGCGGCCTCCTCCTCCGCTTTGGGAAGGGCCTTCTCCGCCAGATTCAGGTTGGTGATGAGGGTGTTGAGATAGGCCAGATCCCCCTGGGCCTGCCGCAGTTCCTCAGGGGAGGGCAAAGCCTTGGCGACCCGTTCCGCCGCCTGCAAGTCAGCCAGGGCCGCCTCATGATCGGCCTGAGCCTGTTTCCGCTTCTCGGCCTGCTGGGCCTGATTCGCGGCGGCGTGGGCCTGGAGCTGGGATTCCAGCAGGGCCTTTTGGGCCTCCAAAGCCTCCTTCTCCTGCTGTGCTTCCTGGGCCTGACGGAGGAGGGACCCCTGCCGCCCAAGGGCGTCCTCCACCCCGGCCAGCTCGCTTTCCAGTTCAGGGATCAGCCCCACCCGGCTATTCACCTTCCGCCGGTTGAGCCAGTCCTTCAATCTCCGCTCCACCTGGGAGTAGGACACATCCTCCTCCCCGGAGGTGGCGAGGGCGGCCACCCGCTTTTCCAAGTCTCCGCTGGGAGAGAGGGCGATCTCCCCCTGCCCCACAAAGGCGGTGCGCTCAAAGACCTCCCGGGAGACCCCCAAAAGGGTCTCCCCGCAGTTTTCGGCGGTGAGTCCGGGAACAGCCTCCCCGGTGGCGGTCCATGTAGCGGAAAAGGCTCCCCACACCGTGGCCCCCTTTGGCCCCCGGTACAGGGTAAGGGAACGCCCCTGCCATTCCACGACCAAAGTGCCCTCCATAGCCGCCCCCGACCAGGGCTGGTAGCGGTTCTTCTCCGCCAGATACCCCGCCTTATCCCGGTCCCGCTGGGGAAAGCCGTAGAGCATGGCCCGCAGAAAGGCCGCCCAGGTGGATTTTCCCCCCTCGTTGGGGGCCATAATGAGGGTCAGCCCCGGCCCGGGCCGCAGAACGGCCCTGTGGAGCTTCCCAAAGGTGGCGGTCATCTCCATGATTTTCATGGCGTGTCCTCCCCGTTCTCCAGGGCGGTGAGCCCGAACCGTACCGCCCGTTCCAAAGTAGCCTTTTCCTCTCCCTGGGCGGCGTCGATCCGCCGGCGCATATCCCGCAGAAAAAGCCCCGTCAGGCTGTCCTCTCCCTCCCGGCCCCACAGGTCCTGGGGCACCCGGGTGTGGTCCCGCACCGTCACCGCCCAGCGGCAGGCGGCGGCAGCCTGGGCCAGGGCGGGCAGATCCACCCGCTCCGCCTCCCCGGTGAGGATCAGCCGGCATACATCCTCCCGGCTCCCCTGGCTGAGGGCGGCTGCTACCGCCTGGTCGTGGCCCTTGCCCGTCAGGTCGCACTCCACGATCTCATAGCGGCGCTGGCACAGGGGCAAAAACTCCGCCGTCACGGCATGGTCGTCCCCGATGGTGACCCACAGCGCCCCCTTATCCCCCAGCTCGTCAAAGCCCCGCCCCTCGGTACAGCCGGGGTAGGCCCAGTAGGCATCTCCCTCTTTTTGCAGCCCCGAGCAGGCGTGGATATGCCCCAGCGCCAGATAGGTAAGCCCGCTCTGGGCGATGTCAGAGCGGGGGATGGACCCGTAGCGCCCCGTCCCGTCCACATCCCCGTGGAGGACCATGACCGCGGGCTTGTCCGTATTGGGGGCGTGGAATCCCGCCAACGGGGACCCATCCCGGAACTGCCCCGTAAAAGCGGCCCCATAGAGGGTCATGTTGGGCAGGTCCACCCTCTGCACATCGCCCTCCCGGAAGATGAGCACATTCTTGGGCCAGATGGGAGCGGCGTAGAGGCTCCCCGGCCCATAAAAATCGTGGTTCCCCGGGGCAATGACCACCGGGGCGGGGATACGCCCCAAAGCGGCGGCCAAAGCCTGGGCGGTCTCCCGGTAGGTCTGTCCGGAATCCAAAAGGTCCCCGGCCAGCACCACCAGATCGGCCCCCCGCTCAATGGCGGTGTCCGCCAGCTTGTCCAGCAGCAGCCGCTGCTCCGCCCTCCTCTGCCGGGCCTGCTCCAACCGCAGAGCGGCGAAGGGCGCGTCCAGATGAAGGTCGGCGGCGTGTAAAATATGAAGCATGGAGGAGCCCCCTTACTCTTGAATATCCACCCGTTCCACAGAAACGCACTTCTTTGTCTCTGTATCAATGGCAAAAAGAACCCCGTTCAGCTTACAGGGCCCCTCCGCCTCCTCAAACCGCTGGGGAAGCCCGCCCAAAAACAGGTTCACCGACTGCTCCGGCTTAATGCCCAGCACCGACCGGACCGGCCCCGTCATCCCCAGGTCGGTGACGAACCCCGTCCCCTGGGGCAGCACCTGACAGTCCGCCGTGGGCACATGGGTGTGGGTCCCCCACACCGCCTGGACCCGCCCGTCCAGATAGTAGCCCATGGCCCCCTTCTCGCTGGTGGCCTCGGCGTGGAAGTCCA
>CANPNN010000053.1 GCA_947575475.1 uncultured Pseudoflavonifractor sp. | reverse complement strand
CCACCATCGCCGACATCGTGGTGGGCACCAACGCCGGCCAGATCAAGACCGGCGCCCCCAGCCGTACCGACCGTGTGGCCAAGTACAACCAGCTCCTGCGCATCGAGGAGGAGCTGGACGACGTGGCCCAGTACCTGGGCGAGGACGCCTTCTTCAACCTGAAGTAAGAAAGCCAATAAAAGGCCCGGAACCGTAAGGTTCCGGGCCTTTTGCTATTCCGCAAACAGGTCGGCGATCCTGACCTTAAAAAAGCGGGCGAAGGCCACAAGGCCGTTGATACGGACGCAGGCGGTCTGTTCTTCGATCCTTTTGACGCGCCGCGGCGTGATGACATACCCCCGCTCCCGCAGCTGCCGGGCCAGGGCGGCGCGGGTCAGTCCCGCGGCCTCCCGGTAACGCCGGATATTGGGACAGGCAGGATTTAGGGCTTGTTCGTAACGATCACCTTACCCTCTGTTATAGTCGATACTTAGACTACAGTCGAATAAGTAACTACGGATTATGATAGGAATTAGAAAGGCGGGGTGAAACATGATTCAGTATGATCCTTTTTGGGGGACACGGAAAGAAAAAGGCATATCTGCCTATATGCTCATAAATAAACTGTAAATTAGCAGTTCTACGATTCAACGCATGAGAAAGAATAAGGCTGTTACCACCACAAAAATCGACGACCTCTGCCGTATCCTCCACTGCCGGGTAGAGGAATATCATCGAATATGTGGAGGAATAGAAAAAAGGGACCGGGAGCGGCATAGGCTCCCGGCCCCTTTCTCCCGTCAGCTCACATATCCGTAGGGGGCCGGGCCGCCTTACGGCTTCGCGCCCTCCCCCGGCGCGGAAAAAGAATCCCGGCGGGCCCTTGCATAAGCGGCGTTAAGCTGCCACAGGACCCCATCGGGGTAGGAGTAGAACTCCTCGTCCAGCTCGCTGTATGCGCTGGAATAGCCGTCATAGTCCGTAAAAAGGATATCTTCGCGCTCAAAATAATCCGTGGGACACACTCCATTTGGCAGAAGGGCGATGGCCCGGCGAAGAATGTCTGCGGTCTTGGGAGCCCCAATGGTTTCCAGTGCGACCACCGTCTCTGTGGCGTAGCAGCCGTCATGCTCAAAAATATAGCCGAGAAAACCGTCGCAGTTTACATCCCGCTCTATGGCATTACAGAGATAGAATATCCGGGCTTCCGGGGAAAGCTCCTCCAAATGTTCTCCATACTCTGTCCAATCCTCCAAGGCGGAGGAGAGGGCGATACTAAACTCGTTGTCACCCTCCAGCGCAAATATCTCATCCAGATCCCGCATGGAGTTGAGCCGGTTCACATCATCCATAACAGACACTGCCGATTCCTCCCCAGTTGGAATATTTGTTGGCTGGTACCCAGCAGACAAAAGAAGCAGGAGAATACCGAAAATGGCCATCAGCCTCATTCCAATCCCTCCAGTTCTTTCATCCAAAGGGTGGATACCGCATCGCTGGGCATTCTCCAATCCCCCCGGGGGGAGAGGCTTACAGAGCCCACCTTGGGGCCGTCAGGCACGCAGGAACGTTTGAACTGCTGGGAGAAGAAGCGGCGGTAGAAGTTTTTGAGCCACTTCAAAAGGATGGTTCTGTCATAGCGGCCCTCAAAGGCGTATTCCGCCAGCCGCAGGATCTTTCGGGGCGGGAAGCCCCAGCGGATGGCGTAATAGAGGTAGAAGTCGTGGAGCTCATAGGGCCCTACAATGTCTTCGGTGACCTGGGAAATTTCCCCCTCAGAGGGAGGAAGCAGCTCGGGGGACACGGGGGTGTCCAGAATGTCCCGGAGACAGCCCGCCAGGGCCGGGTCGGTATCTTCCTTCATCTGCGCTACCCAGGCCACCAGATGCCGCACCAGGGTCTTGGGGATGGAGGCATTGACGGCGTACATACTCATATGGTCGCCATTGTAGGTGCACCAGCCCAAGGCCAACTCCGAAAGGTCCCCCGTGCCGATGACCAGGCCGCCGTTCTGGTTGGCAAGGTCCATGAGCACCTGGGTTCGCTCCCGGGCCTGGGCGTTTTCAAAGGTCACGTCCTGGTTCTCCATGGACTGGCCGATGTCCTTAAAATGCTGCTTGACCGCATCGGAGATGTCCACCACCTTGAGGGTGGCCCCCACCCGCTCGGCCAGGATCTCGGCGTTGGAGCGGGTCCGTTTGGTGGTGCCGAAGCAGGGCATGGTGACGGCCAGAATATCCCTCCGGTCCCGGCCCAGTATATCGTAGGCCCGGGCGGTGATAAGAAGGGCCAGGGTGGAGTCCAGCCCCCCGGAAAGGCCGATAACGCAGGTCTTGACACCCGTATGTTCCAGCCGCTTTTTGAGACCTAGTGCGGCGATGGTCAAGATCTCCTGGCACCGCTGCGCCCGGCGGCTCTCGTCCTGGGGGACGAAAGGGGTGGGGGAGATGGGACGGGTGAGATGAGTGAAGGAGGCGCCCAGGGGGAAGGAGACGGAATAGAGGCCGTGGCGCAGCGTTTCCTCCTTCCGCTCCCAACGAGGGAAGGTGTTGATCCGCCGCCGCTCATATATCAGCTTATCCACATCGATCTCACTGACGGTCAGTCCTGGGGTAAAGCGATTTTCCGCCAAAACGGCGCCATTTTCCGCAATGATGTTGTGCCCTGCAAATACCAAATCGGTGGTGGACTCCCCCTCGCCGGCATCAGCGTACACGTACCCGCAGCGCAGACGCCCCGACTGCCCGGCTACCAGAGCGTGGCGGTACTCCGCCTTTCCCACCACCTCGTCGGAGGCGGACAGGTTCAAAATAAGGGTGGCCCCCAGGGCGGCCAGACGGCAGGAGGGGGGAGAAACGGCCCACAGGTCCTCACAAATCTCCACACCGATAACCAGTCCGGGCATCGTCTGAACTTGGAACAGTTGAGAACTTCCCAAGGGAATGTTTTGTCCGCAGAGAGTGCTGCTGTATTCCACGTCCACAGTGCCCGGTGCAAACCAACGCTCCTCGTAAAACTCTCCGTAACTGGGGATATAGGTCTTGGGAACCACACCCAATATCTTTCCAGTGTGTATTATAGCGGCGCAATTATACAATTTGTTTTGAAAGCGGAGGGGCAAACCCACCGCTGTTACCATATCCAGAGCCTTGGTCTCTTCCAAGATCCTCCCCAGGGCCTCCTCGGCCCCTCTTAAAAGGGTATCCTGCAAAAAGAGGTCGGCGCAGGTGTATCCCGTGATGCACAGCTCGGGCAGGCAAAGCACCTTCACCTCCTGCGCCGCCGCCTCTTTCATCAGAGCGATGATCTGCTGGGCGTTATAGGCGCAGTCGGCCACCTTGATTTTCGGCGTTCCCGCGGCGACCTTAATGAATCCGTCTTGCATGGAAAGACCCCCTTTTTCCATATTGTACCCCGAATCATGCAAAAAGGCAAGAGAACCCCAAAAGCCCCCGGCTTTCACCGGGGGCTTTTGGGGTGTGTGTTGTTCAGAGAGAATAGAGAGGGATGGGAGGAATGTTTTTAGCACTTCCTGTGTCCATGATTACAATACCAGAGAATTACGGCTAAACTTTGACCGAAGTGTGAATAAACTGTAAATCCCAACAGGTTTGCCCCGGGGGCGGACAGAGAAGGTCCGGTCCTTTAAAATCCCTTGATTTTCCCACCATAGGATGATAAAATACCCCTTGACAAAAAGGCAAGGGGGGAAAGAAGTGACAAGAGAGGAAGCCTTTGAATTCCTGGACCGCACCGCCCGGGGCATTGCGGAGATGTTCGGCCCCGCCTGCGAGACCCTGGTCCAGGACATGGGGGACGTGAACCACCCCATCCTCTCCATCTATAACGGCCAGGTCTCCGGCCGGGAGGTGGGGTCCACCCAGGATATCCTGGGCTCGGACAAGGTGCTGGACGCCGCCACATTGTCCAACGATTTTGTGAACCTTTACGCCACCACCCCCTCGGGCTCCCAGGTGAAGTCCTCCACCTTCCACCTGCGGGGGGACGACTTTGACCTTGCGTTGGGCATTGACTTTGACTTCACCTCCCTGGCCTACGCCAACCGGACCCTCATGGGGCTTATGAGCGCCGACGCCGACCTCCAGAGCGCCCTGTGGAGCGGGGGGGCGGGACAGCTCTATCAGATCTTTGAGGAGTGCCTCACCGCCCTGGGCAAGCCCATTGAGGGCCTGGGCAAAAAGGACCGGATGCGCCTTGTGGCCCTTATGGACCAGAAGAACGCCTTCTCCTTCCGCAAGTCGGTGCCCTTTGTGGCCTCCCGGCTGAAGGTGTCCCGGTATACCGTGTACAAATATTTGGATGAGCTGGCCGCCGAGAAGGCCGCCGCCCGGAAAGAGTGATTTTTATGCCAATCAAAGAGCAGATCGACGCCTATTTCGACGCCCCCGCCCGCCGGAAAGAGCTGGTGGAGGCGGTCTCCCGCCTGGTGGCGGTGAAGAGCGTGAAGGGGGAGCCCGCT
Source organism: uncultured Pseudoflavonifractor sp. (assembly GCA_947575475.1). Next base: position 3,837 of record CANPNN010000053.1, on the reverse strand, counting down.
CCGGACGCCCCCTTCGGCCCCGGCCCCAAAGCCGCCCTGGAGGAGGGCTTGAAGCTCTGCGCCGAGCTGGGCTTCACCGTCCGAAACTACGATAACTATGTGGGCCTTGCCGACCTGAGCGACAAGGAGACCCAGCTCCACATCCTGGGCCACCTGGACGTGGTGGGGGAGGGCACCGGCTGGGATACCGACCCCTACGCCTGCGTGGAGAAGGACGGCGTCCTCTATGGCCGAGGCGTATCCGACGACAAAGGCCCTGTCTGCGCCGCCCTCTTCGCCATGAAGTGCGTCAAAGACCTGGGCCTGCCCCTGGGCAAAAACGTCCGGCTCATCCTGGGCACCGACGAGGAGTCGGGCTCGGCGGATATCGCCTATTACTACGCCCGGGAGCCTTATGCCCCCCAGGCCTTCACCCCCGACGCGGATTTTCCCGTCATCAACATTGAGAAGGGCCACTACCACCCGGACTTTGGGGCCCAGTGGGCCCCGGAGACGGCGCGGCCCCGGGTGACCGCCCTGAACGGCGGCTTCCGGCAGAACGTGGTGCCCCCTGAAGCCCAGGCCCAGGTGCTGGGCCTGACCGCCGGGGACGTAAAGCCCCTGTGCGGGGCGGTGGAGAGCAAGTCGGGAGCGGTCTTTACCCTCACCGATACAGCGGAGGGCGTGAGCGTCCACTGCGCTGGGAAAAACGCCCACGCCGCCAGCCCTGACGACGGCGTCAACGCCATCTCCGCCCTGCTGGAGGTCCTCTCCGCCCTTCCCCTGGCCGACTGTCCCTCCACCCGGGCCGTCCGGGCCATGGGGTCCCTCTTCCCCTTCGGGGACACTCGGGGGAAGGCCCTGGGCATCGCCCAGTCCGATCCGGAGAGCGGGGAGCTGACCCTGAACCTGGCCCTCATGACCCTCACGGAGACGGGCTTTACCGCCAAGTTTGACGCCCGGGTGCCCATCTGCGCCACCAAAGAAAACTGCGCCGGGGCCTGCGAGAGGGCGCTGGCCGCCCACGGCATCGCCGTCACCGGGGATGGGGAGATGACCCATGTCCACGTGGTGGAGGCCGACTCTCCTCTGGTGAAGACCCTTCTGGACTGCTATGAGGCCTACACCGGCCAGACCGGCTCCAAGCCCATCGCCATCGGCGGCGGCACCTATGTCCACGACATCCCCGGCGGGGTGGCCTTTGGCTGTGATTTCCCCGGCTTTGACCCCAAGATGCACTCGGCCAACGAGCAGGCCAGCGTAGATAACCTTCTGAAGTCCGCCAAGATTTTTGCCCTGGCCATTGCGAAACTTTGCCAGTAAAAGAGAACACCCAGCGAAGGAGAATAAAACGATGAGACGACCTGGAAAAAGAGGAGGAGCCCTGCTCCTGGCCCTTACCCTGCTCCTGGGGCTGACCGCCTGCGGGGGAGAGGCCTCTGAGACCAAGGGTTTTACCGCCCACGACGCGGAGGTCTACGTGGACGGACTGATCAAAGAGAACTATCTGGGCCAGGCGGATGAGGAGTACCTGGAACTGGTGGATATCCGCCAGGAGGATGTGGAGAGCCTGTACGAGAGCGTTCTGGAGATGGATGTGGAGTATTTTCTCTATATGTACGATATCGACCACCCCACCGAGGAGCTGCGGAAAGAGCTCAAGGAGCTTTACCGGGAGATCTACCAGTACACCAAGTACGACATTGTCTCCGCCGCCCAGCAGGAGGACGGTTCCTTTTCCGTGAAGCTGAACGTCTACCCCATCGACGTGGCCCAGACGGTGAACGAGGCCATGAACGACGCCACCAAGAAGTTCTATGAAAAATATCCCCTGGATGAGGTCAACACCATGCGGGACAGCGAGTACGAGGCCATGGATCAGGAGTGGGCGAAGCTGATCCTGGATCTTTACAAAGACGCCATGAAGGAGATCGGCAACATGACCGAAAAATCTCTGGCGGTCCAGGTAGAGCAGGACAGCGAGGGACTGTACACCATCAATAGTGAGGATTTTGGCCGTCTTGACGCCCTCATTATCGACTACACCAACATGGCAGGCAGCGATTAAAGAAAAAAGGAAGATGCTTCCCAAGAAGCATCTTCCTTTTTTAGCTATGTATCTTTTCCAGGCTGATGACGGAGATTTCGTAAGCCGTCCGCTCCTCCTCCCGGTCCCCCAGCACCTTCCGATAGGTCCGGCTCTGGAGCCGTCCGGTGAGGCTTACCGTGTCCCCCACCTCCAGCTCTCCGCAGGTCCGGGCCAAGGACCCCCAGGTGATGCAGGGCAGATAGTCCGCCCGCCCGTACCGGCGGTTCACCGCCAGCAGCAGGTCGCAGATCTCCCGCCCCAGAGGGGTCCGGCGGAGATTGGGCGCCTTGCACAGCACCCCGGTGAGCGCCAGATGGTTGTCGCTGCCCCCCTCCGCCGGCTCCAGGACCTTGGCAAAGAAGGTGATGACCAGCCGGGAGCCCACCCCCGAGCGGTTGTTGAAGGAGCGGACCTCCCCCGCCGCTCGGTAGACCTGACCAGGGACCACAGGGCAGGCTGCCAGCAGGTCCTCCCCCGCCACCACATTCAGGGTATCCACCGCCCCGCTGAGCCGCTCCACCTCCAGGGGAAAAATAAAATAGGTCACGCCGTGGTTGGTGTGGGAGGGTTGGGGCACTCCCACTGCCCGGCCCAGCAAAAGGGCCTGATTGGTGCCGATCATCTCCATGACAGTCACGCTCCTCTGTTTGTGTTCAGAGGAGTATATGAGACAGGCCCCCCGAATATGACCAAGGTCAGGAGATCGCCTCATGCCCCACTTTGTAGCCGCTCCAGGTCCCCGTCTCGGGCCACACCACCGAGCAGTCTCCAAAGAAATAGGCCCCCAGAGGAGAGCGCCACTTCTGGGCGTCAAAGAAGAGGACGGGCAGGCCGGAATAGACCTGGCCGTCATGGTCGTGGTTGAGGGAGATGGTGAACAGGCATCCGTCCTCCCATTGATAAAGAGGATGTTCCGGGTCAGAGGAGACGGGGGTAAAATAGCCCTTCTCCGCCAACTCGTCAAAGGACCCTTGGATGACTTCCACCCCGTTGAGTTCCCCGAACCGCCAGGCCAAAGCCGCCTTCTCGCTGTCCAGCAGCCCGCCGGGGGCCTCCGACAGGTCCAGGCCCGCTGTGGTAATGTCGCTGTTAAGACCGGGATCGGTGTTCCACAGGTCGTCCAATACCTGAAGGTAAAGCCCGCACAGGTCGAAATATCCCCCGCCGGGACACTGGGGGGTGCCGATGGAGTAGGCGTGGAGCTCGTAGGCCTCCCCAAACTGGGCGGGAAAACACTCGGCCACCAGGCCGTCAAAGGAGATCTCCACATTCATGCCATCCTTCAGATCGGAGAGCTGGGCGGGCTCCCCGTCCAGATAGAGGGTCACGCCGTTGTTGGCCAGGGCGGCGGCCAGGATGCTCCCGTCGGGCTGGACCGTCTCCTCGCAGCGGGTGCCGCTGAGGGAGAGACGGTAGACGCTCTTGCCGTCATGATGGCTCACTTCCCGGTCGCCGAGCGGGTGGTCCAGCTCCGCCAGCAGCAGTTCCCCCTCCTCCGCCCCGTCCACGATACGGCAGGAGACCCAGGGGGGGACCCCGCCTTGGGCCAAAAACGTATCCATGTCAACGGCGCAGATCGTCGTATTTTGTTCTGGAGGCGTTTCCGTTGCTGGAGACGGCTCCGGAGCGGAGGTGCACCCCGCCAACAGGCCGAGACACAGAAGGAAAGCGGGAACGGACTTTTTTATGTTCATAGAAACCCCTCCTTTTTTCTTTTAGACGGGAAAACTGGCAAAAAGTTCCCCCATGTTTCCTGTTGCGTTTTTTTT
>CANPNN010000052.1 GCA_947575475.1 uncultured Pseudoflavonifractor sp. | reverse complement strand
TTGAGGTTGATGGCAAGGACTCTCGTCACGCCCTGCTCCTGCATGGTCACGCCGTAGAGGGCGTCGGCCTCCTCCATGGTGCCCCGGCGGTGGGTGATGACGATGAACTGGGTGTGCTCCGACATCTGGCGCATATACCGGGCGAAGCGGGCGATGTTGGGGTCGTCCAGGGCGGCCTCGATCTCGTCCATGACCACGAAGGGGGTGGGGCGGACCTTCAGGATGGCGAAGTAGAGGGCGATGGCCACGAAGGCCTTCTCGCCGCCGGAGAGCAGGGTGATGATCTTCAGGCTCTTGCCCGGGGGCTGGACCTTGATCTCGATGCCGCAGTTGAGGATGTCCTCCGGGTCCTCCAGCTCCAGGGTGGCCTTCCCACCCCCGAAGAGCTCAGTGAAGGTACCCTGGAAAGCTTCGTTGATCTTGATAAACTGGTCGGCGAAGATCCGTTCCATCTCTCCCGTCACGTCGGCGATGACCTTCAGCAGTTCCGTCTTGGACTGGCGCACGTCGTCCCGCTGGCCGGTGAAGTAAGTGTAGCGCTCGTTGACCCGCTGGAACTCATCGATGGCGTCCAGGTTGATGTTGCCCAGGGCGGAGATGGAGCGCTTGAGCTCCCCCACCCTTCTCTGGGCTTTGGGGACGCTCTCCAACTCCAGGCGCTGGGCGCGGGCGGCCTCGTGGGTGAGCTCGTAGGTCTCCCACAGCCGGTCCAGGATCTGCTTTTCCTCCATCTCGGCGGAGACCTTTTTCTGTTCTAAGACCGAAACCTCCCGCTCCATGGCAAGGAGCTCGTTATTTTTATCCCGGCTCAGCTTGTCGGCTTTGGTGCGCTCCCCCTCCAGGTCCAGCCGCTCCTGGTTGAGGCGTTTGATCTCATCCTGTTTGGCGGCGGACTCGGCTTTGATGGCCTGGAGCTGTTCCTGGTTCCGGCGGATCTGGTCCTCCAGGTCCTGGTTCTGGGTTTTCAGCTCTCCGATCCGGCGGGTCCGGTCCTCCCGGTCCCCCACCATGTCCTTTCTCAGATCCTCCAGTTCCCGGAGAGACTGCCGGGCCGCCAGGGTCTCCGCCTCCAGGGCCGCCTTTTGGGCGTTCAGGAGGGCGACCTCACCCTGGATGGCCTCGCTTTTTTCCCGGGCCTCGTTCTGGCCCCGGATCTTGCTGTCCGCTTCAGCCCGGAGGGCGGCGGCGGCGCCCTCCAGTTCCTCGATGCGTTTCCGGGCGTTGGCTGTATCCTCCTCGGTGCGCTGGGAGCGCTGAGAGAGCTGCTCCAGCTCCTGCCGCCACTCGTCCCGCTGGCGGCGGATATCCGCCGCAGCCTGGTCCAGATGGCCCACCCGCTCCTCCAGCTTCAGGATGTCGTCCTCATGGGAGCGCTGCTGGGCCGCGGCCTCGTCCATCTCTTGCTGGGCGACCGTGACCTCCCCGTTTGACTCCAGCGGGGGGTTGGCGGCGGCAGAGAGGTGGTCGGTGAGGTCCGTTTCCTGCTCCCGCAGGCGCTCCAGCTCCCCCTGGCGGCTGAGGATGCCCGCCGTCTTGGAGGCCGAGCCGCCGGTCATGGAGCCGCCGGGATTCAGCACCTGGCCGTCCAGGGTGACGATCTTCAGCCGGTGCTTATATTTCCGCGCCATGGCGATGGCCTTATCCATGTCCTCGGCAATGACCGTCCGGCCCAGGAGGGAGGCAAAGACCTTGCCATACTTTTTCTCACACTCGATAAGCTCGTCTCCCATGCCAACAAAGCCGGGCTCGTCCGCCACGCCGGTCTCCTTGAACTCCTGGGGCTCGATGGCGTTCAGGGGCAGGAAGGTGCACCGGCCCCCGTCCCGGCGCTTGAGGTACTGGATGGCATTTTTCCCGTCCTCCTCCCGGTCCACCACGATGTTCTGCATGGCGGAACCCAGGGCGGTCTCGACGGCCACGGTATACTCCCGCTCCACCCGGAGAAGCCCCGCTACGGGGCCAAGGATCCCCTTGAGCTGCCCCCGCTCAGCCTCTCCCATCACCATCTTTACCGCTTTGGAGTAGCCCTCGTAGAGCTTTTCCATCTCGGAGAGCATATGGATGCGCTGCTGGAGGGCGCTCTGCTCCATCTGGAGCTTTACGTGCTTCTCGTCGGCCTCCTGGAGCTTTTTCATCCGGCTGGACAGGCGCAGGGCGTAGCCGCTGATGATATTTTTGATGGAGTCCCGGTCTTCCCGGGCCTCGCTGAGTTCTTTTTGGGCCTCTTTGACCTCCGTCTCGGCGGCCTCCAGCCGCTCCTCTCCGGCGGCAAGCTCCTGGCGGACCGTCTCGTCCCGGTCCAGCACCTCCTGAGCGGCGGCGGCCAGGGCGGAGAGCAGGGCCTTGGCCTCGGCGGCGGAGGCGGTCTCCACCGCCTCCTTCTGGCGCAGGGCCTCCATCTCGGCGGCAAGGCTGCCCGCATTGCGGCCTGCCTCGGCGGCCTCCTCCTGTTTGGCGGCGATCTGTCCCTCCAGGGCGGCGATCTCCGCCCGGATCTCGTCCAGGCGGCTTTGGCGCTGCCTGATCTGCCCCTCGATGGATCCGGCCCGGCCCTCCTGGGTCTCCAGCTCCCGCTGGAGGCGGTCGGTGTTTTCAATGTTGTTCTGGATATTGGCCTTCAGGACCTCGATGGCCTTCTCCCGCTCGTTGGCGTCGGCCTGACGGCCCATCATCTCGAAGCGGATCCCCTCCGCATCCATCTCCTTTTGGCGCATCTGCTGGGCGATGGCCTCGGCGGCGGCATAGAGCCGCTCCACCTCCGCCTGGACCTCCCCTTTCCGGCGGACGGCGTTTTCGTAGTCGGACTGGATCTTGATGCTGCCGGTACGGATCCGGTCCAGCTGCTCCATCCACAGGGAGATCTCCAGACCCCGCAGCTCATCCCGGAGGATGAGGAACTTTTTGGCCTTCTCCGCAGAGACCCGCAGAGGCTCCACCTGAAGCTCCAGCTCGTCGATCTTATCGTTGATCCTCGTCAGGTTCTCCTCGGTCTTTTCCAGCTTCCGCTCGGCCTCCTCTTTCCGGTGGCGGTAACGGGAGATGCCAGCCGCCTCCTCAAAGACCTCCCGGCGGTCGGAAGATTTGATGGACAGGATCTCGTCGATCTTGCCCTGGCCGATGATGGAATAGCCCTCCCGGCCCAGACCCGTGTCCATAAAGAGCTCATTCACATCCCGGAGGCGGACGGAACGGCGGTTGATGTAGTATTCACTCTCTCCCGAACGGTAGTACCGCCGGGTGACCATGACCTCACTTTCCTCCATATGGGGGAAAAGGTGCTCGGTATTGTCCAGCACAAGGGACACCTCGGCAAAGCCCAGCTGCTTGCGCTTGGCTGTGCCGCCAAAGATGACGTCCTCCATCTTGCCTCCCCGCAGCGCCCGGGTGGACTGCTCCCCCATGACCCAGCGGATGGCGTCGGAGATATTCGATTTTCCCGAGCCGTTTGGTCCCACAATGGCGGTGATATCCTCGTCAAAGGAGAGCACCGTCTTGTCGGGAAAGCTCTTAAAGCCCTGGATCTCGAGCGCCTTAAGGTACATGTACTCCCTCATTTCTTTTGGGGCGGCGCTTTTGCCGCCCCCTCTTTTTGGGACATAGCGATGGATATTATATTATAGCAAAATTTCTCTGTCTTTGCAATTGTTTTTCATCGAGTTTCACCAGCCTCTCAGCCCTTGCAAAGCAAGCGGATACGTGCTATCCTTAGTGACAAGGAAAAGAGGTTTTTACACATATGCAGAAAAAAAATCACGAACTCGATATGTGCAGCGGCCCCCTGGCCCCCAAGCTGCTGCTCTTCGCCCTGCCCCTGATGCTCTCCAGCATCCTGCAGCTTCTGTTTAACGCCGCGGATGTGATCGTTGTCGGAAAATTTGCCGGGGACGCCTCTCTGGCGGCGGTGACCTCCACCGGGTCCCTTATCAACCTGCTCATCAACCTGTTTATGGGGCTTTCCATCGGCGCCAACGTCATAGTGGCCCACTCCATCGGGCATGGGGATGAGCAGCGGGCGGGGCGGGCGGTCCATACGTCGGTGGTGGTCAGCCTTGTCAGCGGCCTTATCCTGGCTGTGGTGGGCTTCTTCGCCGCCCGGCAATTCCTGGAATGGATGGGCTCCCCGGAAAATGTCATCGGTCTTTCCACCCTTTACCTGAAAATTTACTTTTTGGGTATGCCCGCCTCCCTTTTCTATAACTTTGGAAGCGCTCTGCTCCGGGCGGCGGGGGATACCCGGCGGCCCCTCAACTACCTGTCTGTGGCCGGGGTCGTCAACGTGTGTCTGAATCTGCTCCTGGTCATCGTTTTTCACCTTGATGTGGCGGGGGTGGCCATTGCCACCATCATCTCCCAGTACATCTCAGCCCTTCTGGTGCTGCGGTGCCTGTTGAGGGAGTCCGGCCCCCTCCATCTGGACCTCAAGCAGCTCCGGATCGACAAAGACATCTTTTTCGGCATCGTCCGCATCGGTCTGCCCGCCGGATTTCAGGGCATGGTCTTCTCCATCTCCAACGTGGTCATCCAGTCCTCCATCAATTCCTTTGGAGACATCGTTATGGCCGGTTCAGGGGCCAGCGCCAATATCGAAGGCTTTGTCTATATGGGCATGAACGCTTTTTACCAGACCTGCCTCACCTTCACCAGTCAGAATTACGGCGCAGGCAAGTGCGACCGGGTGGATAAGGTCCTTTTGTGGTGCCAGTTCTACTCTCTGGTCACAGGGCTTTTGCTGGGCAATCTCGCTTATCTATTTGGGCCGCAGCTCCTGAGCATATATTCCCCCAACCCCGACGTCATCGCCCAGGGAATGATACGGCTGCTCTATGTCTCCGCCCCCTATTTTCTGTGCGGTATCATGGACGTGATGGTGGGCTCCCTTCGGGGCCTTGGCTGGTCGGTGGCCCCCATGTTCGTGTCCATTGTGGGCGCCTGCGGCCTGCGGCTTTTGTGGATCGCCACCATTTTCCAGGTCTACCGCACTCCCCAGTGCCTCTATTTCTCCTATCCTATCACCTGGATCGTCACCGGAGGCGTGCACATCCTCTGCTTCCTGGTCATCCGGCGAAAGGCTTATGCGAGAGTCGCCGATCTGGCTGAGTCGAACCCATGAGCTTTTACCGGAACAGGATTTTCCCCGTCCTGGCCGGTGGCCTGTGGGTGATCTTTCTCTTTCTGGACTTAACAAATACGGCAGACAGCACCTGGGTGAAATTTGCCGCCATCTGCCTGTGCTGTATCACCGCCCTGCTGGGCGCCCATACTGTGGATGGGAAGCTGGTGGCCGCCGCCCTCTGCCTCACTGTAGGGGCTGATTGGTTCCTGCTGGTGCGGAACGACCATTACCTTTTGGGGATCGGGCTGTTTATCGTGGTACAGCTCATCTACGCCTATCGGCTGTGCCTGCACCGGGGGAAGGTCGTCACGGGGAGCATTTTTGTCCGTCTTCTGGCCCTCGGGGCCGCGGTCCTGATCGCCCTCAGGGGAGAGTGGGTCGCCGCCTTTTCTGTCTTCTGCTTCGCCAACCTCTCCGTCAATGTGCGGGAGGGATATACCGACATCTATTCCGGCGACTCTCTGGCAATCCTGAGGCGGCCTCTCCGAAACCGTTTTGGCTGGGGCCTGTTCCTGTTTCTCTGGTGCGACCTGTGCGTCGGCCTCTATAATCTCGGCATCCTCACGGCCTTTACCCGCATCGGCATATGGCTGTTTTACCTTCCCTCCCAAGTGCTGATCGTTCTGTCCCAAGAACAAGAAAAGGGGAATCTTGATGAAAAAGCCTTCTAAACTCTTCTCTGTCCTCACCTCGGCGGCCCTGGCCCTGTTTTTGCTCACCGGGGCGGTGGCGGCGCCCATCCTTTGGCGCGGATTTTACTATGGGCAGATCGACGCCCTCTCCCTCCCCGCACGGACCGGTTTTTCCCCGGCGGTCATCCGGGGGGCCTTTGACGAGGTCATGGACTATCTGGTAAAGGGCGCCCCCTTCGGCACGGGGGAGCTGCGCTGGTCGGAGAGCGGCATGGCCCACTTTGCCGACTGCAAGGTCCTGTTTCAGCTGGATTTCCGCATTCTGGAGATCTCTGCCGTCTTTTTGCTGGTCATTCTTTTGCTCACCGCCACCAAAAAGCTGGTCCTCCACCGCTTTGGCGGGCGGGGACCCTGTTTCTGGACCTTCGCTGCCATGGCGGCGGCCATTCTGGTCTTCGGGCTTTGGGGGCTTTTCAGCTTTGAGTCTCTTTTTACCGCCTTCCACACCCTCTTTTTCCCCGGCAAGGACAATTGGGTCTTTGACTACCGCCTGGATCAGATCATCCTCATCCTGCCCGCGGATTTCTGGGCAAGGGCGGCAGCCCTGGTGGCTGGGCTTGCCTTCGGCGTGGGCGCCCTGCTGGCTGTTCTGGAGGAGGTCCTCCACCGGGTCAAAACGCCCAGGAGCATTTATGAGGAGATCCGCAGGATGGAGGATCAAGCGTAAAAATAAGGCCGTATGGGAAAACCCATACGGCCCTGTTTTTACAGCATTTTTACGATCACCACCAGCGCCGCCACCAGCAGCGCTGCAAGGATAAGCTGGAGCAGTTCCGACCTGCGGTTGGCTTTTCTGCCCTCCTCCGTCTTGCCGTACGCGATCTGGTCATCCAGCTCCAGACCGGCGGGAAGGTTGGCCTGGAGCAGTCCCAAAACGCGGTAGGCCTCCTCCTCGGTGCGGAAGCACCCGTTCCAGAGCGGCTTTTCCTCCTCCGCAAACAGATAGAGACTGTAACAGGAGCGGACATGCCCCCGCCCCACCGTGTACGACTCTTTTGTCAGCCTGGCCCGGCGGATATTCCGGTTTTTCCAGACCCGGCTCTTTCCGGGACGGCGGAAATAGGCATAGTCCGCCCCCATCCACAGCGGGCAGGGCTTGACCTGTGGTCCGGGCGGACAGGCGATCTCCGTGGCCTGCCCCATCTGCCGGGCAAACTCCTCCCGCTCCCCCGGGGTGGGCAGGACCTCCTCCACCGAAGCCAGAAGGGGCTTGATAAACCGTCTTTTATAGTCTCCCATGGTCCAGGCCGCGGCCAGGATAGCCACCTGGAACAGGAGGGCCGCACCCTGTGCGGCTCCGCCTCCGTCCAAAAGCATGACCACCGAACCCAGAGCGCTGAACCCCATAAAGGCCGCAATGGCGTATGTAAACAGCCGCACCTTCCCATACTGCTCCCTGATGGCGGAAAGCTCCCTTTCCTTCCACTGTTCAAACACGGTCCTCTCCCCTTTCCATAAAAGATGCCGGGAATATATCGCCTTCCCGGCACCTTCTCTCTTTTACCTTTTCTCTCTTATCTTCCCGATGGCCGCCTTCGCCGCCATCTGCTCCGCTTCCTTCTTGCTGTGGCCCTGGCCTGCTCCCACGACCTCACCGTTGAGCTCCACCTCCACGGTGAAGACCTTGGCGTGGTCAGGTCCCGCCTGCCCGGTGAGACGATAGGTCAGCACCTGTCCGCTCTCCCGCTGGACCAGCTCCTGCAATGCGGTCTTGAAATCCCGGCTGGCGGCCTTCTCCGCCTCCCTGTCCAGAATGAACCGCTGGACGATCTTCCGGGCCTCGGGCAATCCACCGTCCAGAAAGACGGCGGCCAGCACCGCCTCCACCGCATCGGCCCGAATGGAGGGCCGCTCCCGGCCTCCTCCCTGATCCTCGCCCTTGCCAAGGCGCAGATAGGCTCCCAGATCCAGCCGGTCCGCCACCTCCACCAGGCTCTCCTCCCGCACCAGGGCCGCCCGGGTCCGGGTCAGGTCCCCCTCGGGCAGGTCGGGGTGCTCCCGGTAGAGGAAATCCGCCGTCACCATGCCCAGGATAGAGTCCCCCAGAAACTCCAGCCGCTCGTTGCTGCCGCAGGGGGTGTGGTTTTCATTGGAGTAGGAGGAGTGGGTCAGGGCGTTCTCCAGCAGGGTCCGGTCCCGGAAAGTATAGCCCAGTTTGGTCTCCAGGCTCTCCATCACTCGCCCAGCTTCTTCTGGAGGTAGTTCACAAGGTCGCCCACGTTGTGGATGGAGGTGATATCCTCCTCCCCCATCTCCTCGACGCCGAACTCCTCCTCCAGGTTCATGGACAGTTCCACCAGGTCCACCGAGTCGGCCCCCAGCTCCTCAAAGCCGGTGTCCTCGGTAATATCCTCCGCCTCCAGTCCAAACTGCTCGGAGAGCAGCTTTGCCAACCGTTCAAAAATCATATGGATCGCTCCTATCCTTCAAGGTCTTTCCCCCGCCCTCCGGCCGGGGGCGATTTCACTATGATAATAGGCAATATCTTCCACGCTGTCAAGGGGGGAATTCAAAATTTTTCTTCTCCGGCCGTTC
>CANPNN010000051.1 GCA_947575475.1 uncultured Pseudoflavonifractor sp. | reverse complement strand
GGCCACGCCAAAGACCACCACGACCCCCTTTCCGTTCAGGTTGTCGATGGCCTCGGTGACCACCGCCTGCCGCCCGATGACCCGGTCGGCGTTGGTGGGCACCACCGTGGGCAGCACATACTTCCGGGCCAAAGGCCGCAGCACTGCCATCGTGACGCAGGACACCAACAGGAACAGAAAAATTTGGATCCAGATGTTGGAGGTGAAGAAGGTCCCCAGCAGCGCGACGAGGGCCCCCGCCGCGAACCACACCGACACCAGCCCCACCGTGACTGCCTCCGTAATGGCGAAAAACACCAGCAGGCAAAGCCACACAACGCTTGGTAACCAAGGCATGACCATCAGCTCCTTTCTGAGATAACCAGCCGGTTCCTTGGGTACAGACCCATTATAACACACCACGTCAACATTGTCAATAATTTAACGATATCTGGGAAAGCGGAGCTTCCCCAAGGAAAAAGCAGGGAAGCCGGCGCGCGCCGGCTTCCCTGCTTTCAACAGTCGAGACCTGGCCCTCCAAGGGGAGGGGGCAGAAACATGATCCCCAGGGTGTTTGGTCCGCAGTGGCAGGCCACGGTACAGCCGGAGGGGGCCTCCCAGACCCGGGAGAACCGCCCGCTGGCCCAAAGGGTTTCCCGCACGGCCGATACGGCGTCCTCCCGGCAGGGGGGATGGGCGATAAAAACTTCGCCCCCGGTGAAGGGCGGGTGGCGGTCCATCCGGTCCCGGACATACTGGGTCAGGGCCTGGGGTAGGTCGCCCCGGTATTTTTTCCCCACGCCCATTCTCCCGCCGGATAGCTGGATGCAGGGCTTGATGCGGAGTAGCCCCGCGCCCAGGGCGGAGATGGCGGAGCACCGTCCCCCGTTTCGCATGTAGTCCAGCCGGTCCAGAAGGAAGCTGCCGTCCACCTGGGGGGCCAGCTCCGCCAGCCGGGCGGCGATCTCCTCCGCCGACAGTCCCTTCTCCGCCAGCCGGGCGGCGGTCAGGACCAGAATGCCCTGGCCGCTGGAGAGGCTCTGGGAATCCACCACCCTCACATGGGGAAGGTCTGCCGCCGCCATGACTGCGTTTTGAAAGCAGCTGAAGAAGGAGGCCCCGATGGTGACGCACACCACCTGGCTCCCCCCGGAGCATAGAGAGGAGAAAGTTTCCCGAAAGGCGGCCGCGTTTACGGCGGAGGTAGAGGGAAGGTCTCCGCCCAGCGCCACATAGTCAAAAATGTCCTGGGGCGTGACCTGAAGCCCGTCAAGGAGACAGCGATCCCCCACGCAGACGTGCATCGGCAGAACGGTAATGTGGTGCTGCCGGAGAAGCTCGGCGGGAAGGTCGCAGGTGGAGTCGGTCACCACCCGGACAGAGGGGTGGCTCATTGCTTTTTCTCCTGGCTTTTATTCCAGATGCGCTCCGCCTCCGGGGCCCAGTCTCGGGCGTAGGGCACGCACTTGTCGCACAGATGGTCCACGCTCTCGGGAGACTGCAGGTCGGTGGAGTGGGCCTTCGTCTTTTTTACCATCTCCCGCAGCAGCTCCGGGTTTTCCAGCATGGGGCAGGGCTTCAGGTGGTTGTCGCTGAAGGGCTGCCCGTCGTGATAGGCCATAAAGATGGGGGAGCGCAGGCAGTCCAGGAGGGACCGCTCCCGGATGTTGCAGTTGGAGTAGTGGATGAACACGCAGGGGTCCACGTCCCCGTTGGCGTTGATGTGGAGGTACCGCCGCCCTCCGGCGATGCAGCCCCCCACATACTCCCCATCGTTCTGGAAGTCCATGGCGAAGATGGGCTTGGTGGAGCGGATCTCCCGGATCCGGCGGTACATCCGCGCCCGCTGCTCCGGATCGGGCAGCAGGATGGGAGCGGCGTCGTTGCCCACGGGCATGTAGTGGAAATACCAGATAAATTTCGCGCCGAAGTCGGTGATATGGTCGATGAACTCGTCGGAACTGATGGAGTCCAGATTCTGGCTGGTATAGCAGGCTGAGATGCCAAAGGGCAGCTTCTTCGCCTTCAGAATGGCCATGGCGGCCATGACCTTTTGATAGACCCCATCCCCCCGGCGGCCGTCGGTGGCCGCCTCAAAGCCCTCCAGGGAGATGGCGGGAATGAAGTTCTTTACCCGAAGCATCTCTTGGGCGAAGGCCTCGTCGATGAGGGTGGCGTTGGTGAAGCAGAGGAACTGGCAGTCGGGGTGGAGCTGGCACAGGCGGATCAGGTCGTGCTTGCGGACCATAGGCTCCCCGCCGGTATAGATATACATATAGATTCCCAGTTCCTTGCCCTGGGTGATGATGGAATCGATCTCCTCCAGGCCCAGGTTCAGTTTGTTGCCATACTCTGCCGCCCAGCAGCCGGTGCAGTGGAGGTTGCAGGCCGAGGTGGGGTCCAGCAGGATGGCCCAGGGGATGTTGCAGCCGTATTTTTTCCGGTTCTCCTCCTGGATGGGCCAGCCCACCAGGTTGGCGTTGAGGAAAAAGTTTTCAAAGGTGGTCTTCAGCACGTCGTTGTCCACATCGCGGATGATATTCATGATGAGCTGATACATATTGTTTTCTGGGTCGTTGACCACCCGGCGGAAGGCGGCGCGCTGGGCCGGGAAGCTGTCGGGGCCGTTGCCGGCCAGTTTGTCCACCCATTCCATCAGCTTGGGAAGGTTCTTTTCCGGGTCCTTTTCAATGTAGCCAAGGGCGGTCTTCAAACCCAATTTTGTCACTCCGGTGGGAAACATGTCAAATCAACTCCAGTTTTGATGAAATATGGGTTGCCCCATCTCTTTTTTACCCGAAAAAGGGGAGGAAGTCCAATGAAAAAGAATGAAAAAGTATGAAAGAAGGCACGGGGGAGAAAAGGGCCGTCCTTCTGAAAAACGGGCCGCCGGACCGCCAGAAAACATTTGCCAAAACCGGGGAACAGAGGTATAATAAGAATAACAGCCGCCAAAATTCGGGAACTTTTTCGGCGGTATTTTCGTCAAAGAAAGAAACCTGCGGAAGGGGGAGCGAACATGGCACAGTTGGAGCTGGTGATCCCCACCCTGTTTGGCCTGGAGGGGGTCTGCGCCCAGGAGCTGAAGCGCCTGGACGCCGGGAATGTCCGGGCGGAGAACGGCCGGGTGCTCTGCGACTACACCCCGGAAATGCTCATCCGCGCCAACCTGTGCCTGCGCACCGGCGAGCGGGTGCTCCTCCGGCTGGGGCGGTTTCCCGCCCCCGATTTCGATGCCCTTTACGACGGGGCCCGGGCCCTGCCCTGGGAGGAGCTCATCCCCCGGGAGGGCGCCTTTCCCATCCGCTGCCGCAGCGTGGATTCCCGCCTGACCTCCCAGCAGCGGTGCGGGGCGGTGGTGAAGGCCGCCGTGGGGGACCGGCTGGGCCAGGCCTATGGTCTGGAGCATTTGCCCGAGACCGGGGCGGAATACGCCATCCGCCTTTTTATCATGGACGATGTGGCCGAGCTCTGCCTGGACACCTCCGGCCCCAGTCTCCACAAGCGGGGCTATCGGGCCATGAGCGTGGAGGCCCCTCTGCGGGAGACTCTGGCGGCGGGGATGGTCCTCCTCTCCCGCTACCGGGGCAGGGACCCCCTCCGGGACCCCTTCTGCGGCTCGGGCACCATCCCCATCGAGGCCGCCCTTATCGCCAAAAACCGGGCCCCCGGTCTGAACCGTGGGTATTCTGCACAACACTGGTCCTGGCTTCCCGCCCCCCTCTGGCAGGCCGAAAAAAACCGGGCAAAAGACGGCGAGTTTGACGGGGAATACGATATTTTTGGCTCAGATATCGATGACAAAGCGGTTACATTGGCCCGGGAGAACGCCAGAAAGGCGGGGGTGGAAAGCTTTGTGCATTTTGACATAGCCGACGCCACAAGATTTTCTCCCCCCGAGCCGGCAGGGCGGGTGGTCACCAATCCGCCCTATGGAGAGCGGCTCAGCGACAAGCGGGAGGCCGAGATCCTCTACGCCGCCTTCGGCAGGGCCTGGAGGGCCGTCCCGGCGGGCTGGAGCCTGAGCCTCCTGTCCTCCCACACCGAGTTCGAGCGGACCTTTGGGCGCAGGGCGGACAAAAAGCGGAAGCTCTACAATGGGCCGCTGAAGTGCGATGTGTTTTTCTACGGAAAATAAGGGGGAGGAAATATGAAAAAAAGATACCGGCTGGCGGCGGCCCTGCTGTCGCTCAGCCTTTTGACCGGCCTTCCCTATGCTGCCCGGGCCTATGAGATCTACGGCTACAGCGAGGGGCTGGCCCAGATAGAGGAGAACGGCAAGTGGGGTTTCGTGGGCAGCGGCGGGGAGGTGGTCGTTCCCGCCCAGTACCGCTCGGTGGTCTCCTTCTCTCTGGGGGTGGCGGCGGTAAACCTGGAGGGCAAGCTGGGGGTCATTCGCCCCGATGGAGAATATCTTATCCAGCCTGAGTACGACACCCTTATGCCTGTGGGCTACGGTCTTTATATGGCCCAGTTGGGGGACGAGTGGGGGGTGGTGAGCATCCTGCCCTATACTGCCGCGGACGGGCAGGAGACCAACCAGGTCTACCCCATCGTCTATGCCAGTGCGGAGCTGGGCACCAGCGGGGGGCTGGACGCCCTGATCCTCACCTCCAAGGGGGGCGGACGGACGGTGACGCCCATCTTCCAGATCCCCGGGCTTTTGGCCCAGTTGGGGGTGGAGGGCAGCCGTTTCCCCCTGACCCGGGGGAGGCTCCCCTCCTTTACCGACGTCAGTCCCCGGGACTGGTTTGCCCTGTGGGTGGATATCGCCTACAATACCGGTATCATATCGGGTACCGGGGCGGGCACCTTTGAGCCGGGGCGGGAGGTGACGGTGGCCGAGGCCCTCCAGATGGCGGCCAACATGGACTCCCGCCACAAGGGGGATACCTTCCACACCACCGCCCACGTCTCCACCCCCTGGTATACCGACGCGGTCACCTACTGCCTGGCCAGCGGCATCATCGCCCGGGGCCAGTTTGAGGACTATGAGCGCCAGATCACCCGCCGGGAGCTGGCCCAGGTGTTCGGAGCCACCGAGCTGGCCCGGAGCCTGCCCCAGCGCAACAGTCCCATCCAGGTCATGACCACCGTCCGGGATGTGAGCGCGGTGGACCCCGCCGCCGGGGCCATTTACGGCCTTTATACAAAGGGAATATTGACCGGGGTGGATGAGAGCCTGTCCTTCCGGCCCGACAATCCCGTCACCCGGGCTGAGGCCGCCGCTCTGGCCGCCCGGCTGGCCCGGCCGGAGCAGCGGGTGGATCTGTTCTGATGCGGCACGTATTGATCCTCAACCCGGTGGCGGGACCCAAAAACAGCGCCAAGCGCCTTTTGGACCGGGCGGAGACGGCCTTTTCCGCGGAAGAGTACGAAGTCTATACCACCCAGGGGGCGGGGGACGCCCGCCGCCTGGCGGAGGAGGCTCTGGCCCCCGGGGATCCGGTGCGCCTCTATGCCTGTGGAGGGGACGGGACCCTGAACGAGGTGGTCAACGCCGCCGCCGGGAAGGACTGGGCGGCAGTGACCAATGTCCCCATGGGTACGGGAAACGA
This sequence comes from uncultured Pseudoflavonifractor sp., assembly GCA_947575475.1. The sequence goes on along the minus strand of CANPNN010000051.1, from coordinate 2,815 downwards.
CTTTCTCCGCCTGTTTGGAAGGGAGGGGAAGGAGCGCTTTGCCGACCTTGCCGCTCTGAAGGACGGGCCTCAGGCCGCTTTCGACCTTGTTGACTGCAACGGTCTTTTGGGTCTGGATGTGGTCTGCGTAGGGGTGGACGCCCGGGTGGCGGTGGATGTTCACCGCTTTAAGCGCCTGCCCCTGGTGGGGAAAAAGGCGGCCTATATCCTCTCCCTTATCGCCACGGTGAGGAAGGGTATCACCCGCCCTATGCGGGTGGAGATGGGTCCTATCCGCCACGAGGGGCCAACGGCCCTGGTGTGCGTCTGCAACGGGCAGTACTACGGCGGCGGCTTCCGCCCCGTACCCGAGGCCCGGCCTGACGATGGAGTGCTGGACGCGCTTCTGGTGGGGGACGTATCCCTGCTCCAATTTGCCGGGTGTGTGGGCAAGTACGCCAAGGGCCGTTATAAGGAATGTCCCCATCTGGTCCGGGACTGGCATGGGGGTCAGGTCCTTGTCTCCGCCGACGAGGAGTTGGCGGCGGTGGTGGATGGGGAGGTCCTGCGGGGCACCCACTTTACCATCCGCCTTTCTGAGCGAAAGGTGAATTTCTTCCACCCCCTGGGAGTGGAGGTCTGCGCTCCGCCAGTCCCCGCAGGGGCCACAATGTGAACAGATTTTGAATTTTGCTGGGTCAACCCCTTTTTTTCCAAAAAAGGGGTTGATTTTTTTGGGCGGGGGAGTTATTATCATATTTGCGGTTAGCACTCGGGGAAAAAGAGTGCTAACTGCCTGAAAAAGCTTAGTTGGAAAAAACAATATAAGGAGGAACCAAGTTATGAAGCTGAAGCCTTTGGGAGACCGTGTCATCATCAAGATGATGGAAGCTGAAGAGAAGACCAAGAGCGGCCTGATCCTCACCGGCAGCGCCAAGGAGAAGCCCGAGGTGGCCGAGATCGTCGCCGTAGGCCCCGGCGGTCTGGTGGACGGCAAGGAGGTCAAGATGACCGTGAAGAAGGGCCAGAAGGTCATCACCAGCAAGTATTCCGGCACCGAGGTCAAGGTGGACGGGGAGGAGTACACCATTGTCCGACAGAGCGATATCCTGGCCGTGGTGGAGTAAAGGAAAAGTTAAAATTCAAAAGCTAAAGATAAAAAGCCATTTGGTCTGTGGCCGCCGCCGGCGGCGTATTAAAATAGTCCGGCTGTGCCGGACGCCATGCTTTTAGCCTTTAGCTGTTAACCCGATAGCCCCTCTGTTTTTGACGGAAGCGCCGACCTGAAACTTTGTAATTTCAAATAATTGGAGGTAATCCCTATGTCTAAACTCATCGCTCACGGCGAGGAGGCCCGCAAGGCCCTGCAGAAGGGCGTGGACCAGCTGGCCGATACCGTTAAGATCACTATGGGCCCCAAGGGCCGCAACGTGGTGCTGGATAAGAAGTACGGCTCCCCCCTCATCACCAACGACGGCGTGACCATCGCCAAGGAGATCGAGCTTGCCGATCCCATGGAGAACATGGGCGCCCAGCTGGTCAAGGAGGTCGCCACCAAGACCAACGACGTGGCCGGCGACGGCACCACCACCGCTACCCTGCTGACCCAGGCCATCGTCCGGGAGGGCCTGAAGAACCTGGCCGCCGGGGCCAACCCCATGGTCATGAAGAAGGGTATCAAGGCCGCCGCCGACGCCGCCGTGGCCGAGATCAAGAAGAACTCCAAGAAGGTCAAGGGCACCGAGGACATCGCCCGGGTAGGCACCGTCTCCTCCGGGGACGAGCAGATCGGCACCCTTATCGCCGAGGCCATGGAAAAGGTGGGTGCCGACGGCGTCATCACTGTGGAGGAGTCCAAGACCGCCGAGACCTATTCCGAGGTCGTGGAGGGCATGCAGTTTGACCGTGGCTACGTGACCCCCTACATGGCTACCGACATGGAGAAGATGGAGGCCGTCCTTGACGAGCCCGTCATCCTCATCACCGACAAGAAGGTCTCCTCCGTCCAGGACCTGCTGCCCCTGCTGGAGCAGGTGGTCCAGACCGGCAAGAAGCTCTTTATCATCGCCGAGGACGTGGAGGGTGAAGCCCTCAACACCCTCATCGTGAATAGACTCCGCGGCACTCTGAACGTGGTCTGCGTCAAGGCTCCCGGCTACGGCGACCGCCGCAAGGAGATGCTTCAGGATATCGCCATCCTCACCGGCGGCACCGTCATCAGCGAGGAGGTTGGCCTTGACCTGAAGGAGGCCACCATGGATATGCTGGGCAAGGCCAAGCAGGTGAAGGTGAACAAGGAGAACACCATCATCGTGGGCGGCGCCGGCAAGGCCGCCGACATCAAGAACCGGGTGGCCCAGATCAAGAGCCAGGTGGAGGTCACCACCTCCGACTACGACAAGGAGAAGCTCCAGGAGCGCCTTGCCAAGCTGGCTGGCGGCGTGGCCGTGGTCCGCGTGGGCGCTGCCACCGAGACCGAGATGAAGGAGAAGAAGCTGCGCATCGAGGACGCCCTCAACGCCACCCGGGCCGCTGTGGAGGAAGGCATCGTGGCCGGCGGCGGCACCGCCTATGTCAACGCTGTCCCCGCTGTGGAGAAGCTGCTGAAGGACGCCGAGGGCGACGAGAAGACAGGCATTCAGATCGTAGCCGCCGCCCTCACTGAGCCCGTCCGTCAGATCGCCGCCAACGCGGGCGTGGATGGCTCCGTGGTGCTGGAGAAGGTCCGCTCCAGCAAGGTGGGCGTGGGCTTTGACGCCTACAACGAGACCTATGTGGACATGGTGAAGGAGGGCATTGTGGATCCCACCAAGGTGACCCGCACCGCTCTGGAGAA
>CANPNN010000050.1 GCA_947575475.1 uncultured Pseudoflavonifractor sp. | reverse complement strand
GTCCAGTCCTGGCCCATCGTCACCCTCCCCATGGGGGCGGTGGTGGCGGTGACCCTGCCCCCCGAGACCGACCCTGAGACCGGCAAGCCTACAGGCTGGCAGTGTGTCTCCCTCCCCGACGGGGCTCAGGGCTATGTCCGCTCCAGCTGGCTGGATACTTACTATGATAAACCCATCGACCTGCCCGAGGCGGAGCTGCGGCAGCGACTGGTGGATACCGCTATGCTCTTTGCCCGGACCCACTACCGCTGGGGCGGCAAGACCCCCCTGGGGGTGGACTGCTCAGGTCTGGTGTCCATGAGCTACCTCCTGAACGGTATCGTCATCTACCGGGACGCCTCCATCAAGGATGGCTTCCCCATCCACGCCATTGACCTGAAGGATATCGGCCCCGGCGACCTTATGTTTTTCCCCGGTCATGTGGCCATGTATATAGGGAACGGTCGGTACATCCACTCCACCGGCAGGGCCGGGGACGACGGGGTGACCTTCAACAGTCTGGACCCCGAAGCCCCCGACTTCCGGGCCGACCTGAAGGAAAAGCTCACCGGGGTGGGAAGCTATTTTTAAGGAAATCCCATAAAAAACGCCTGTACTCTTTCGAGTACAGGCGTTTTTCTTCCTATTTTTCTTACTTGCCCAACTTATCGGCGATCTCCTGACCGCAGAGGTAGCCGGAGACCATGCCCCAGCCGTTGTTGGCGCCGCCGTAGGTCACATAGGGCTTCTTCTCGGTAAAGAGAACGCCCATAGAGCCGGTGCCTACCGCATAGAGGCCCTCAATAACGCTCTCATCGCTCTCCCGCAGGACCTCCAGATGCTCGTTGATGTTCAGGCCGCCGCAGGTGTCATAGCAGTAAGAGGCCATGATGACGCCATAGTAGGGGCCGCCGTCCACCTTCTCCAGAAGCTCGGCGGGCTTGCCGAACTCGGCGTCTACCCCGCTGTCGCAGTAGCCGTTATAGTCACTGACCGTCTTGGCCAAGGTGGCGCTGTCCATCCCCAGCTTGGTAGCCAGCTCCTCAATGGTGTCGGCCTTCACCACCATGCCCGCCTTCTCAGCGGCCTCCATCACCTTATCCACATTGGGTACAGGAGTTCCCATCGGGATCTGATGGCCGGAACCCAAGAACGCGGCGGAGGGACCGGCGTTGTCCACCTTCAGGCCGTTAGCGGCGATGTCGTCCAACTGGCTCTGGCTCCAAATGCTGTAATAGTTGGGGCCGGCGATCCACGGATCGAGGAAGGACACGCCTGTCTCAGCCACAAAACGCTTGCCGTTCTTATCTACAGCCAAGGAGTTGGCGCTCCAGCCCAAGTTGGCGGGCAGATCGGCCTCCGTCCACCAAGCGGGGCGGCCCAAAACCTCGCCTACCTCGCCCTCAATGAAGTGCTGCTCAAACTGAGGATCGGCAGTAAGCCAAGTCTCTGTGCCGGAGTTGTGGACCTCGGGGGCCATGCTGTTGTTGTAAGTGCCGGCACCGATGGCCAGAGCGGCCTCAAACATCTTGCCGTCGTTCTGGAGGGAACCGACCTGCTTCCACTGGCCCTTGATGGGGAAGTAGGTCTCCTCCAGCATCTCCTCCACTAACTCAGGGTTGCCCGCATAACCGCCGCAGGCGATGACCACCGCTTTGGCGTTGATGGTGTACTCTGTGCCATCCACCAGATCCCGGGCCTTGGCGCCCACCACATTGCCGTTGGCGTCGGTGAGAAGCTCATAGCCCTCGGTCTCCAGCATATATTCGCCGCCCGCTTCCACGAAATCTTCATAAATACCGTCAAAGTAGGTGCCGATCTCCGCCTTGTTGTACATAATGTCATTGGGCAGCCACTGGTACTTGGTATCGTACACATCGCTGGGGGTAAAGCCCCGGAGAGGCTCGGCAAACTGGAAGCCGTGGTCATAGACCAGCCAGTCCAGCACTTGGCCCGATTCATAGATCATCCGGTGGATGACCTCCTCCTTGCCGTCGCCCTCATCGTACTCTACCCAAGCGTTATACATCACGTCGGCGTCGGTGTAGTCCTTGCCGCCGTTATGCTCCTCTTGGAACTTGGGAGGATTGACGAAGAGGCCCTCAGACGTGATGGAGGAGGTGCCGCCGTACTTACCGGCCTTATCGATGGCCAGCACCTTCAGCCCCCGCTCCGCAGCGGACATGGCGGCGGTGGTGCCGGAACCGCCCATACCAATGACCAGCACCTCGGTGTCGATGGTCTCACTGCCGCCCTTTTTCTCGGGAGCCACTTGGAAGCTCTTAATGGCGCTGGCATCACTGCCGCCGGCCTTCAGTGCCTCGGTCAAGGCGGTGGTAGTGGCCATCTTGATGGCGTTGGAGGAGGCGGTAGCGCCGGTGATGGCGTCAATGCTCACCGACTGATGCTCCAAAATTCTGGGGATCAGCTTATCAATGGCGGCCTGAAGGATGGTGGGAGTATCGGAGGTATTCACCTTATCCACGTCGATGGACAGGATCTCTGTCTCAGAGACCTCCACCGTCACATTGAGTCCATCCCGCGCCCGGTAGCTCTCCGCGTAAGCGGTATACTTGCCGGGGGCCATCTTCACGCCGGCGTCGGCGCTCTCGCCCTTGGCCTGCGCGATACAATCGGCGGCGGCGGTGCGGACGGCGGTGCTGGTCATGGTGGCGCCGGACACACCGTCTACCTCGGCGCTCTGGGCGTCCATGATCTGCTGAGGCATATCGGCCACAGCATTGCTGCCAATGCCTTCGGTCTCCTCGTCACCCACGATCTTTACTTCCGTGATCTTTTCCGCGTCAAAGGTCATCTCCACGGTGACCGCGCCGCCAAAGCCTTGGGCCTCAGCCTTGTATGTACCGGGGGTATAGATCCCCGCCTCCGGTGTGGTGGCTTCCGGCTCCTTGCTCTGGCAGCCTGCCGCTGAAACGGCCAAAGCCAGTGCAAGAGACATCGCCGCAAAACGCTTGCTCTTGGTTTTCATTCTCATTTCTCCTTTCCAATAAGTGTAGTTCACTGAACTACGTTCACTCAAATTATATTCAATCGAAACCTTATTGTCAATATCTAAACGTCAAAATTATCACATAAAAAGGAGCCGCCCTTGGGGCAGCTCCTCCCTTTCCATTTTTCTCTGTTTTCAGTCCACCAGCAGCTCCAGCAGCCGTCCCAGATGCTTGCACCCATATGGTTTTAGATCGATGCTCTCATGGTTGAGGAACCATGTGATCAAAATACCGTTGATGGTAACGGAAAATACCTCGAAAAATTCCTCGTCTTCCATCGCCTTGGAAGAAAATTCTCCCGTCCTTCGGCCGTGGGCTAAGACCTTTCCCAAGAACTCCCGCTGAAGGTGGACTCCCGCCTCATCGTCGCCCACATTGTCCTCCAGCTGGCCCAGCATCAGGGACTTGGATAGGGCAAGTCCGCTGTCCTCGATGCGTTCCATATACTTCTCCACAAAGTCGAGATAAAGCTGCCGGGCGCTCCTGGCCCCATCCAACTGGCAGGCCGTACTCAAATATTCATTGTGCTCCCGGTCCATCAGCACGATAATATCCCGCTTGGCCCCAAAATATTGGTAGAAAGTCCCCACCGACACCCCGCACTCCTTGCAGATCCGGCTGATGGTCACGTTCCGGTAGCCCTCTTTGGCAATGAGCTCCATAGAGGTCCGCAGCAGCTTTTCCCGGGTCTCCTGGGCCTGAATATCCCGGCTGGTGAGTTTTTCCTTCATATGGCTCCCCTCTTTCCCCGTTCCCCGGGCGTTACTCTTTCAGCAGTTGTTCCACCATCCGGACCGCGTCATAGACCATCCGGTCACAGTGGGGCTTCCGCTCCTCCCCCCGGTCCGCGGCGGCCTTCAACAGCTCGGCGCAGGCCAAGGCTCCGTTTTTCTCCCGAAAGCGGCGGAGCAGCTCGGGTCCCGCCTGGTTATCCTGCTCCGCCAGCCCCAGCACCGCCAGAGCTCCCGCCACTGCGCCGCAGGTCGAGCCATGGCGCATCCCCGCATTGAGAAAGGTCCCCGCCCGCATGGCGGCGTCGGGGTCCAGGCCGTATTCCTCACAAAAGGGCAGCAAAACCGCCTGAAAGCAGTTATAGTGGACCCCCTCGTCCTCCCGAAGGGTCTTTGCTTTTTCCAGATATGTCATCGGTAAGTTCCTCTCTTTCTCCAGTCTAATTAAAGATATCTCCGTCCTCGGCGAAGAGCCGCCGGACCTTTTCCCTGACCCCCCTGTGCCCGGGGGCAGACAGATTCGGGTCCGTCCGCAGCAGCTCCTCCGCCGCGTCCTGGGCCTCCTTCAAAACCCGGGTGTCCCCCGCCAGGTCGGCGGCCTGCAGGGTAGGCAGACCGTGCTGGCGCTGGCCGAAGAAGTCGCCGGGGCCGCGGAGCTCCAGGTCCTTCTCCGCGATCTTGAAGCCGTCGGTGGTTTTGGTAAAGTATCTGAGCCGCTCCAGGGTTTCGGAGGAGCGGTTGGCCGTCACCAGCACGCAGTAGGACTGCCAATGGCCCCGGCCCACTCTCCCCCGAAGCTGGTGAAGCTGGGAGAGGCCGAACCGCTCGGCGTTCTCGATGACCATCAGGCTGGCGTTGGGCACGTCCACCCCCACCTCCACCACGGTGGTGGATACCAGCACGTCGATCTCCCCCCGGGAGAAGGCGGCCATCACCGATTCCTTGTCCCTGCTCTTCAATTTCCCGTGGACAAAGGCCACCCGCAGATCGGAAAAGACCTGCTCAGAGAGGGTCTTAGCGTAGGCGGTCACCGCCTTCAGATCGCTCCCCTCTCCCTCCTCCACGGCAGGGCAGATAATATAGACCTGGCGGCCCTGGGCCGCATTTTTGCGGATAAAATTGTACATTCTGGCCCGCTTATCCTCCCCCACCAGATAGGTCTCCACAGGGGTCCGTCCGGGGGGCAGCTCGTCGATAATGGTCACGTCCAGGTCCCCATAGATGAGCAGGGCCAACGTCCGGGGGATGGGGGTGGCCGACATGACCAGCACATGGGGGGGCGCTTTTGCCTTGGAGCTGAGGGCGGAGCGCTGGGCAACCCCGAAGCGGTGCTGCTCGTCGGTGATGACCAGCCCCAAATCGGCGTACTCCACCCCCTCCGAGAGAAGGGCGTGGGTCCCCACAATAAGGTGGATGTCCCCCCGGGCCAGGGCGGCTCGGACCGATCTCTTCTCGGCGGCCCTCATACTCCCGGTGAGAAGACCCACCACGATCCGGGCCGGAGCCAGAAGCCTGGTCAGGGTCTCGAAATGCTGGTGGGCCAGGATCTCCGTGGGGGCCATCATGGCGGTCTGGGCTCCCGCGGCGTGGGCGGTCCAGGCGGCATAGGCCGCCACCGCCGTCTTGCCCGATCCCACATCCCCCTGAATCAGGCGGTTCATGGGCTTTCCCGAGACAAGGTCGGCAGAGATCTCCTCCATGGCCCTCCTCTGGGCCCCTGTGGGAGCGAAAGGAAGGAGGGGCAGAAACTCCGCCGTCTCCCGCCGAGGAAAGGGCCTCCCCTCCGCCCCTGTCCGCCGTCTCCGCAGAAAGGACATGCCGCAGGAGAGAAAAAACAGCTCCTCAAAGACCAGGCGGCGCCTGGCCACTGCCAAGGCCTCCGTATCCGCCGGGAAGTGGACGTTTTGACAGGCATACTCTGCCGTACACAGCCCATGCTCCAACCGCAGAGCGTCGGGGAGCTGGTCAGGGACCAGGGCGGCACATTCCTCCACGCTGGGCAGGGCCAGCCCTGCCAGCAGGTTATTGCTCACCCCGGCAGTGAGGGGATAGACCGGCATGATCCGCCCGGTGAACCGGGTCTTGTCCTCCCGCTCGAAGACCGGGTTGGTAAACTGCCGGTGGCGGCCCATGACCTCCAGTTTGCCGTAAAAAATATAGCTCTCCCCCGGCATTAGGGCGTGGCGGACATAATCCTGGTTGAAAAAGGTGACCTGGGCCGAGCCGGTGTGGTCCACAATGCGGCACTTGGTCACGTTCAGCCCCTTGCGGATGCGGGATACGCTGGGGGTATCCGCCACCATAGCGGACACGCACACGGGAAGGTCGGCGGGGGCGTTGGAGATGGCGTACACCCTGGTCCGGTCCTCGTAGGCCCTTGGATAGTAGGACAGGAGGTCGCCCACCGTCGTAAGGCCCAGCTTTTTCAGGGCCTTGGCCCTCGCCGGGCCGATGCCAGGGAAGGTGTCCAGTTTAGTCTGCAGGTCCACGGTGTTCGCCTCCTCTCTCCGCCTTGGGATAATTTCAGAATAAAATTTACTGGGTGGGGGGCAGGAGAACTGATTTCCCGGTGCGCAGGTCCAAGCGGTACTCCTCATATCCCGATTTATAAACGGCCCCCTCGCCGTCGTCGGAGGGGCGGAAGCTGCCTCTCTCCGTCCAAGGGGACGCGCCAACCGCTCGTCTCCCGCCGGCCTCATAGACAATGAAAAAGCGGTTGTAGGAAGCGCCGCGGGGGAGGCCGCCGTAGTAGGCCAGCACCACCGTGGCCAGTTCATTTTCAAAACATACATCCGCCCGGACGAGGAAACCGCCGGGCCTGATCTTCGCCAGCTCCTCCTCCCGGGTACAGAGCCGATCCACGTTCTCCCTGCCCCGGCTGGCGGGCATATTCTCATAGAGCCGCAGGAAGGTGACATAGCACTGCTCCCGGGTATACCCTGTCGTGGGAGAAAAGAGGCCCTCCTCCACCCCCTTCATCACGCCGTTTTGGACCATGAGTGCCACGCTCTCCTCCGCCCAAGTCCCGATGGCCTCCCGGTCGGTAAAGGGGGGAAGATCGGCCGCGGCATCAAAGGCGGTATCCTCTCCGGCGTAGACCCGGTAGGTCCGGTCCAGCATACAGGCCGCCTCCTGCCGGGTGATGGGGTCGTCGGGGCCGAAGGTGCCGTCCTCCCGGCCGTTGATAATGCCCAAAAGGTAGGCAGAATTGATATAGTAGAAGCCCTCATCTGGGTCCATGTCGGAGAAAGGTTCCATCCAATGGAGCAGAGAATCCCAATCCCACTCCTCCGGGTCTTGTCCCCACATCTCCCTCTGTTCCTCCGGCACCAGGGCAAAGCAGTCGGCTTTGGTCAGCGTCAGCTTCCCGGCCCCCTGGGGGGAACTCAGAAAGCGGTCTACCCATGTGATGAGGTCGGCCCCATAGCCGTCGTAGTAATTGTACTGGACCGCCAAAAACCGAAGGGCGACCTCCGCAAACTCCTTCCGGGTGATCTCCCACTGATATCCAAACAGAAGCTCCTCCGGTACAAACCCCAAAGTCACGATCTCCCCTATACTCTCCGCCGCCCAAGGGGAGGGCTTATGCAAGCTCTCCTCTCCCTGCGCGGAAAGGGGCTGCAGAAGGCAAAGCGCTGTCAGCAGACCTGCCAAATAAAAGCGTCCCTTTTTCATGGCCTCCGTCCTTCTTTTCTTTTGTTTCTATCATACCACAACTTTCATCTTGGGACAATCCCTTGCAATCCCCTGTCCCTTTCCCTTATAATAGTGGAAATCAAAGGAGGCCTTTGCTATGGAAACCATCCTCAACTTTCTTCGCCTGACCCAAGCCGAGCGGGAAGCCTTCCAAGCCGCTGCGCCGGAAGCGGAGCACCTGTTTCGCCCCGTAGCCGACCAGACCAAGGACGCACGGACCGCCCCGGAGGAGGAGCTAAGGCGGGCCACCATCATTATCGGCTGTCCCCCGGTGTCGGAACCGTCCAAGTGCCCTCATCTGAAGTGGCTCCAAACTTGGTCCGCCGGGGTGGCCCCCTATCTGGCCCCCGGGGTCCTGCCCGAGGGCTGCGCTCTGACCTCCGCCGTCGGCTGTTACGGCCCCGCCGTCTCCGAGCATATGCTTGCCATCGCCCTCTCCCTCATGAAGCGCCTGCCCGCCTACCGGGACAACCAGACCGCCCGCCGCTGGGCCGATGAGGGGATCGTCAAGAGCTTTGACGGCTCCACCGTCCTGCTGCTGGGGACCGGGGACATCGGAAGTCATTTTGCCCAACTGGCCAGGGCCTTAGGCGCCCACACCGTGGGCCTGAACCGCCACCCGGAAAAGCCGGTGGCGGGGATAGACGAGCTTCACCCCCTCTCCGAGCTGGATATCTGGCTCCCCCGGGCCGACGTGGTAGCCATGTCCCTGCCCGAGACCCCCGAAACCATCCACCTGATAAACGCCCGGCGGCTGGCCCTCATGAAGTCGGACGCCATCCTGGTCAATGCGGGCCGGGGCTCCGGGGTGGACTGTCTGGCTCTGGCAGAGGCGTTGAAGGCGGGTCGTCTCTGGGGTGCGGCCTTGGACGTGACTGAGCCGGAACCCCTCCCGGCAGACCATCCCCTCTGGGACTGTCCCAACCTTCTCCTGACCCCCCACTCCGCCGGCGGCGACAAGCTGGA
>CANPNN010000049.1 GCA_947575475.1 uncultured Pseudoflavonifractor sp. | reverse complement strand
CAATGGTATTCCGGGCCCCCGCCCCCACCGGGGGGGGGGGGGGGGGGGTTTTTTGCCCCCAAATCCGCCATCCAACCCAAAAAAACGCGCGGGCCGTTCGTCGCGCCGCCCGCTTCTCTTTTTCAAGGGTCATTGGGTCTGGATATAAATGCCTGTTTCCGCCGACCAGTCCACGGTGAAGCCCAAGGCGGCTCCCAGATCCCGAAGCCTGAAATAGGTGCTCCCGCCCCCATGCGTGTCGGTGATCACAAAGGAATCCAAGACCACCTCTTGGCCGTTTACCTTTACCGGATCGGTTTGGACGGTGTAGTATGCCATGCCCGAGCGGGAGCCGGACAGCTCAGAACCGTTGGGGGAGTATCGTTTTCCGGGGGCGAGGGAGATGGAACCATCCCACTCCACCTCAAATTGCGCGGCGGTGCCGTTTAGGATGATAGCCAGATCCCGCAGCTTGATATAGTTGGTGTCGTTTCCATTCTCATCCTTCAAAGCGTAGCAGGGGAATTGAACGGCCGAACCGTCCACCAGCACAGCTTGGGAGGAGGCGTAGGCCATGTCGGGGGCGGCGTTGGGCGGGATGGTGAAGAGCTGAACGGGAAGGGGCTGGTACGGGCTGGTACGGTCGTCGGAGACCGTTCCGGCAAAGCCGTTTCCAAGCTGTCCTCTGTCATTGAGTCCCCATACCCACAGGGAGGAGTCTATTTTGCGGGCGATGGCGAAAAATTCTCCGGCAGTCACCTCGTCCACGTCGGCCATGATCTGGGTGGGGAGAGGAACATAGTCCTCTCCGCCGGTCCCGGCCTCTCCGAAGATATTGGAGCCGCAGACCCAAAGGCTGTTGTCCTCCTTGATGATATAGCTGGTGGAGTTGGCCGCCGCCACGTCCCGGACCCCCTCCATGACCTGCGCGGGGCGGGAGCAGTAGCCTTGGTCGAAGCAGTCCACCTTGTCGTAATGCTCCTCAAAGAGAAGCCCGTGGGCGATGCCCCAAGCCCACAGGGTGCCGTCCTCCCGCACCGCCAGAGCGTGGATATTGCCCAGAGCCATTTTGGTTACTTTGTCCAGTACCCAAACAGGCTCCTCCCGGTAAACGTCGAGCCACCCTGAGTCGGGGCTTTCCCGGCCGTTTCTCAGCACGCTGAACGCGTCGTCTCCCCAAGCCCAGAGGCTTCCGTCCTTCCGGAGAGCGAAGACTGTGGAGGAGTCCGCGAGAAAATCGGCGACCTCATCAAACAGGGGGACCATTTGAAGGGTCTCTCCGTCAATGGGGACTCCGCCGGGGGAGAGGGTCCCTGAATGGTTGCTTCCCCAGCCGTAAAGGACGCCATCCTCGGTAAGCACATAGCCGCAGTCCGCAAGGTAGTCATACTCCGCCTTCACGGCCCCGGTCATCCATTCTATTCCCTCCCCGGAAAATCCCTCGGAGAAAAAGAGAAGGGTCCCGTCGGTGCGGACCAGCATAGAGGGAACACCGGAGGAGGCTTGGGCGGTACAGCCTTCTCCCTCTACGACCCGGTGGGGAAGCCCATCCTCATATCCAAAATCCCAGACAGAGCCGCTGTCGTCAATGTAGGTGGTCCAGTTATAATTGGCGTTGAGGCGGGGAGAACTGTCTCCCGCCCCCAGAGCTGCCGGAGAAAAGAGGCTGAACATGACCAAGGTCAAAAATAACGCCGGAACAGACTTTTTCACGGGGATCATCCCTTCCTTATTCCTATAAAGGGCGGTTTTCTATATTATATCAGGAAGATCCTTTCCCTACAAGGGGGCCGCCTCACAAAAATTCCCTCTTGACAACTGTGCTTATCACATATATACTGTATATGTTCGATAGATACAGTATCTACAAAAAGCAGATGGGAGTGACCACATGGATATCATCATCCGAAATACGGGGGAGACCCCCATCTACGACCAGATCACCCGGCAGGTCAAGACGTTGATCCTCACCGGGGTCCTGGGGGAGGGGGAGGCGCTGCCCTCCATGCGGGCTCTGGCCCGGGATCTGCGGATCAGCGTGATCACCACCAAGCGGGCCTACGAGGAGCTGGAGCGGGAGGGCTTTATCACCACCGTCCCCGGCAAGGGCTGCTTCGTGGCCCCCCGGAACCTGGAGCTGGTCCGGGAGAACGCCCTTCGCCAGGTGGAGGAGCACCTTCAGCGGGCGGTGGAAGCCGCCAAGCTGGGCGGGATCGCCGCCGCCGAGGTCAGGGAAACCTTTGACATTCTCTATGGGGAGGAATAAACCATGGAATACGCTATGAAACTGGACCATCTCACCAAGGACTTCGGGTCCTTCAAACTGGACGACGTCTCCTTCGCCATCCCCGGGGGCACCATCCTGGGGCTCATCGGGGAGAACGGGGCGGGCAAGTCCACCGCCATCAAGTGCCTGCTGGGCGTCCTGCACCCCACCTCCGGCGGCGTGGAGCTGCTGGAGGGGGAGGGCCTTGCCGGGGTGGGCTATGTCCCCGACGAGTGTCCCTTTTCCGACCAGCTGAAGGTGGGGCAGGTGGGGAAGTTCTGCGCCGGGCTTTTCCCCGGCTGGGAGGACAGTCTCTTTGCCCACTACCTCCAAAAATTCGAACTGCCCGGGGATAGGAAGGTGAAGGAGCTCTCCCGGGGCATGAAGATGAAGCTGTCCATCGCCGTGGCCCTGAGCCACCGGCCCAAGCTGCTGGTGCTGGACGAGGCCACCTCCGGTCTGGATCCGGTGGTGCGGGACGAGATCCTGGACGAGTTCCTGGCCTTTATCCGGGACGAGGACCACGCCATCCTCATCTCCAGCCACATCACCAGCGACCTGGAGAAGATCTGCGACTATGTGGTATACCTCCATAAGGGGAGAGTCACCATCTCGGGGGCCAAGGACGAGCTGCTGGAGACCTACGGCAGGCTGAGCTGCTCCAAGGCCGACCTCTCCCGGGTGGACCCCAGGCTCATCGTGGGCAAGCGGGAGGGGGACTACGGCTGCCAGGCCCTCATCAACGACCGCACCGCCTTCCAGCGGGCCTATCCCGACCTCTCGCTGGAGGCCCCCACTCTGGAGGACCTGATGATCTTCACCACAAGGGGCGACTCACTCTCTTTTGAAAAAGAGAGTGAGCAGAGAAAACTTTGAACTTTCGGAGACGGCAAATGGGGGAGATGTCCATGAAAGGCTTTTGGAAGCGGGAGCTCTACTTGCTCCGGCCCAACCTCTGGTTCTGCGGGGTGTTTCTGGGGCTTCTTCTGCTGGCGGCCCGGTTCGCCCCGCTGACAGGCCCCCTTGATTTCGCGGTCCTCTTTCTGGTGCTCCTGGGCCTCAACGGGATCCAGAGCCTGTTTCTCTGCGACGAGATAAACGCCTGGCAGGCCTACGCCGCCGCCATCCCCGGAGGCAGGCGGGCCATGGTGGACGCCCGGTATCTCTTCGCCCTTGAGGAGGGGCTGCTCCTCATGGGGGCCATCCTCCTGATCTCGGTGCTCCGGCGGGAGAGCCTGTCCCTCTGGTCCGCCGGGTTTTACGGCGCCACCCTGCTTGTCACCCTGGCGGTGACCCTGCCCATCTATTACCGCTGGGGCGGGACCCGGGGCAAGCTGGTGTCGGTGCTTTTTACCTTCACCCTGCTGGGGGTGATGGGGGGCCTCTCCGCCGGGGTGCTGGACAGCGCCCGGAAGGACCTGGCCCAGGGGTTTCTCCGGGAGGATGTCAAAGGCTTTTTCTCTGCCGCCGCCCTGGTCCTCCCCCTTTTGGGGCTGGGGGCGTTGGCCCTCTCCCGGCGGGTCTCCCGCCGGATCATGCAGAAAAAGGAGCTGTGAGCCATGACCGGTTTTCTGAAACGGGACCTGTACCTGTCCATCCCCTTTTTCCGGCTCTACGGGGTCTTTCTGGCCCTGGCCCTGTTTCTCACAGCCCGGTCCGGCTTGCTGGGCCGGACCTATCTTCTCTACATAATGGTCCTGGGGACTGTGGGGGTGCAGAACCTGTTCAACTTTGACATGATAAACGCCTGGCGCTCCTACGCCGCCGCCGTCCCCGGAGGGCGGCGGGCCCTGGTGGACGCCCATTACCTCACGGCTCTGGGGCTTGCAGGAGCGCAGGCTCTGACCGAGCTCTTCATCGGTTGGCGGCTGGGGTGGACGGGGCTTCTCCATACCGGCTTCTTCCTCCTGATCCTGGCCCTTATGCTTCCGGCGGCCTGCCGTTTCGGTCCCCGGCAGGCCTCCGTGGCGGTCCTCCTGGTCCTGGGGCTGGCCGTCATCGGGGCGGTGGCGGCCGTGGCCTGGCAGGACCTGGCTCTGGGCTGTGATAAGAGCAGGCTCCTGGCCGTCCTGGGCTATGCCCTGCCCCCGGCAGGACTGGTCCTGCTGGCCCTGTCCTGGCCCCTGTCCCGCCGCATCGCGGCAAAAAGGGACTGGTAGGCCGCCTATTTCTTGATTTCAAACAAGGAGTGAACAACTATGACCGGCTTTCTCAAACGGGATTATTATCTCATCAGCGGCACCCTGAAATTTTACGTCCTCTTTATGGCGGCCTTCATTATTTTGGCTGTCTTTACCGACTTCAACTCCAGTTTTCTCTCCCTCTATGTGGTCATCTTTGCCATGTCCAGCGTCATGGGCCTTTTCAGCTATGACGACATGAGCCGCTGGACCGCCTACGGCGCCGCCGCCCCGGCGGGACGGATGGCTATGGTGGACGCCCGGTATCTCCTGACTCTCCTGATCTCGGTGGGGATCTCGCTGTTCCAGATGCTGATCAGCCTGCTGGGAGGGGAGGCGGGGGATCTTCCCATGGCCGCCCTCTATGGCGGGGGATTTCTCCTCTACGCCGCGGTGACCCTCCCCGTCTGTTATCACTTCGGCGGCACCAAGGCCCGGACAGTGATGATCCTGATCGTGGCGGTGATGGGCGCCCTTATCGGTATGGGGGCCACCACCCTGCAGCTCAGCAACGGCTTCGGAAGGGTATCCCTGCCCTCCCCGTTCCTCCTTCTCCCCCTGGCGGGGATCGCCGCCCTGGCCATCTCCTGGCGCGTCTCCCTGGGGATCATGGGGAGGAAGGAGCTGTAAGGAAAAGGGGCCAAAAAGCACAAACAGAGCCGCGCTGTACCGGGTACAGCGCGGCTCTGTTTGCCGTTCACCGTTCATTTTCCCTGTATTCCGTGGGCGTGATCCCGGTGTGCCGCTTAAAGACGGCGTTGAAATACCGGGGATCGTTCAGCCCTACGTGCTGGGCGATCCGGGCGATCTTCCAGTCGGTCTCCTTCAGCAGATGCTGGGCTTGCTCAATGCGGATGCGGGTGATGTACTGGGTCAGCCCGATCCCCATCTCCCGTTTGAACAGGTGGCTCAGGTAGCTGGGGTTGACGTGAAGATGGCCGGCGATGGTGGTCAGGTCGATGGGGTTATAATACTGCTTGCGGATAAAGCGGGCTGTGCGGATGGAAAGCCCGTCGGGATGGAGGGGCGGCAGCTTGCATTCGGAGAGCAGCCGCAGGATCAGGATATGGACCGACCCATACAGCTCCTCAATGAACAAAAACCGATCCAGATCCAGAGCCTCCGCGATCTCCAGGGTGCCGGACAGTCCCAGGATGAGGCACAGGTCGTCCATCCGCTTTTTGAGGAGGACCATCACTTCGGCGCAAAGCCGTTTGTCCTGGGCGTGTTTGAGCTGTTCCAGCAGCAAAGTGCGTAGCAGCGCCTCCGACCCCTGGACATCCCGCAGGAACATCCGGTCTGAAAGCTCCGCCAGCTCCCGCTCCACCTCCACCATGCTGGTGGGGACCAGATCCCGCTGGGCCTGCTGGGCGCCAAACACCTTGTATTCCCGGAGGAAAAAGGCTCGCTCATACAAAGCCTGGGTCTGGGCGAAGGCCCGCTGATAAGCCTCGTAGCTGTCGATCCGGTGGGAGAAGACGGTGATGTTGCCGATCGGAGGTCCCTTATGGACCCCAAACCGGATGTAATAGGTCTCCAGAAAGGCCCCCAGATGCTCCGCCAGAGCTTGAATATCCACCTCCCCCCTGGGGGAGACCACCACCAGGATACGCTTGGAATAGTCGTAGTTCAGCACGGTCATCTCGCTTGAAAATCCCAGGGAGTCTGCCAGGCGCGCCGCCTCGGCCCGAAGCTGGTCCACCTGCTCGATCAGGTCGGACCGGCGCATCCCCAGCCGCTCCATATAAAAGCGCCTGGGAAGTCCCGTAAGGATCAGGTAGCAGTGGGAGAAGTCGATGTTCAGCTTGATCCCCATCTCCTGCTCCATGTTTTGGAGCTGGCTGTAACTCTGCCCGAAGAGGGACTCGTTCATGGCGTAAAAAATACAGTTCCGCTCCCGGTTTTTCTCCGGCTGATGGGTCTCCGCTGGATTCATAGGCTCCCTCCCGAATCATGAGCCAAAGTCCTCCCGCGGAAAGCGGGAGGACTTTGGGGGTATCAGGTTTGATTTTATTTCGCCAGAATGGTCTGGGCGATCTGGCTGCCCTCGAAGACGTTGATGGTGGTGGGGGCGCAGCCGAACAGGCCGTCGCCGGCCAGCTCGCCGATGGCGTAGAGGTTATCGCACACGGTTCCGTCGGTCTTGACCACCTGCAGAGCCTCATTGACCTTCACGCCGCCCAGAGTCACCTGGATGCCCGGCTGAGTCTGCACCGCGTAGTAGGGGGCGGTCTCCAGGGCGGTGTTCATATACATGGTCCGGCCGAAGTCCTCATCCTTCTCATTCTTCACATAGCCGCCGTAGGTCTCCACCGTGGCCTTCAGGTTGTCCGCCGGGACGCCGATCATGCCGGCCAGCTCCTCGATGGTGTCGGCCTTCACGATGTAGCCGGACTCGAGGAAGCCCTGGAGCCGCTTGGAGGAATCCAGGCTGACCTGGTCCATGATCAGGTAGCAGTAGTCGCCCTCCTGCTCCATCATGTGACCGGAGAGGGTGGTGTAATCGGTGATGTACTCATCGCAGAAACGCTGGCCGTTCATGTTGACCATGATGGCTCCGGCGGTGCGGGCCGCGCTCAGGGAGACGCTCACGCTGCCGTCGGCGTAAACGGAGGGGTTGAGTCGAACGTTGTCGATCTCCTCAAAGGCGGCGCCGATGGCCTCCGCCATGGCGTGTCCGTCGCCGGTGCTGCCCTTGGCGGTGGTGCTGGGAAGGCCGGCCCAGTCGGGGCTGTACTTGGCGATGGCCTCCGGACTGGCGGCGTAGCCGCCGGTGGCCAGGACCACGTTGTCGGCAAAAATGTTGTACTGGCCGCCCTCATCCTCGGCCAAAACGCCTTTGATCACGCCGTTTTCTTCAATGAGGGAGACCGCCTTGGTGTTCAGGCGGAGGTTGACCCCGGCGTTCTCCAGCTCGGCCTTCATCACCCGCACCATCTCCACGCCCAGGGAGCTGCCGTCGGAGGTGCCGATCTGGTAGTAGGACATGGGCCGGGTAAAGTCCGCGCCGATCTCCAGGAACCAGTCCAGAATGTTCTGGGAGTCCTGGAACATGGCGGTCATACGGTCCGCGTCAAAGGCGGGGTTGAGCTTCTGCTGCTTGGCCACATAGTCCTCGATGGTGACGGTGTCCACCCCCGCGTCTTTCTGCATCTGGGTGCCCATGACCACCAGATAGGTGGCGGACAGGGTGGTGGCGCCGCCCACCATGGGCTGCTTTTCGATGAGCAGCACGTCGTGACCCGCCTTGGTCAGGTCGATGGCGGTCTTCATGCCTGCGCCGCCCGCGCCCACCACCAGGGTGGACACGGTCACATCCTCGGTCTTGCTGGCGGCGGGGGACTGCTCGCCCTCCTTGGTCTGCCAGGCATTCACGTCCAGCCCCGCCTCGGTGAGGGCGGCGGCGGTGGCCTCCAGAATGGCCTTGCTGGTGTTGGTGGCGCCGGAGACGGCCTCCACATTGAGGGTCTGCCCGGCCACGATGGCCGCCGGGATGGTCTCGATAGCCGCGTCACAGATCCCCGGGGTCTCCCCGTGCTCGGTGACGGTGACAGCGTTCACCCCGCCGTTCTCCACCACCACCTCGACCTTCACCGGCCCGTTGTTGCCCTGGGCGCTGCCGGTGTAAGTCTTGGCCCCTTCGCTCTCCGTCTGCTTGGGTCCGCAGCCGGCCAGCGCCATGCTGACCACCAGCGCCAGAGACAAAAGACGATCCTTTTTCATGGTTGAGTCCTCCTATTTATCCTTTTATCCGGGATCCCTCTCCGGGGATCCTTGACAAAAGAATAACATTTTCGACCTGCTTTTCCTATTCGAAATTCTTTGGGTTTGGGGAAAAATTTTGTGAATTTCCTTTGGTATGGCCGCAGGCCAAAAAACAGCGGGCCCTGCCGGAACCTCTCCGGCAGGGCCCGTTTCAGCGGCGAAGGGAAAGGGACCTTAGCCTCCCATGGTCATCCCAGACCCCAGTCCGTCCTTGTCCAGCATCCGCTCCAGCACCTCCACGTCGGTGGCGATGTCCATGG
>CANPNN010000048.1 GCA_947575475.1 uncultured Pseudoflavonifractor sp. | reverse complement strand
GCGCCTGAATGGGGTTCAGGAGGCCGCTGGTTCAAGTCCAGTCACTCGGACCAAAGAAGTTCTCGTTTTCTTCATGATAAACAAGAAAACGAGAACTTTTTATTTTACTATTAGCTCCAAATGATAAGATGAATTTACAGGAGATGATAGATATGAGTCATTCCGTTTTTTTCTGCAACTATTCTGTAGGCCCCGAGGTTTATCAAGAGGTTCCAGCTATCTGTGCCCCCTTTGGTAAGCGCGTCTTTCTTTTGGGCGGCCGCCGCGCTTTGGCGGCGGGAAAAGACCGGCTGGAAGCGGCGCTGAAGGGCAGTGGCCTGGAGGTCGTGGACGCCCAGGTTTATGGGGCCGACTGTACCATGGCCAACATTCGGAAATGGGCTGCTCACGCCAAAGAGGTGGGGGCGGACATGATTTTTGGCATGGGCGGCGGCAGAGCGTTGGATACCGCGAAAGGCGCGGCGTCCGAGGCAGACCTGCCCCTGTTCACCTTCCCCACCATTGCCGCCACCTGTGCCGGAATGACCAAGCTGTCCGTTATCTACTGGGAGGATGGTAAGCTGGATCACTTTGGCTATGCTGCCCGCCCGCCCCGCCACTGCTTTATTGACTTGGAGATTTTGGCCAAGGCTCCGGCGGAATATCTTCAGGCCGGTATGGGCGATACCATCGGAAAGTTCTTCGAGTGCCACTTTTCTGCCCGCAACGACAAGCTGGAGCACTCTTCCGCTTTGGGCCGGGAGATCAGCAATATGTGCTACGAGCCTCTGCGGGAGCACGGCAGCCAGGCGTTAGCTGACTGCAGAGAGAATAGGGTTTCCCTGGCTCTGGAGCAGGCTGCGCTGGCCATCATTGTCAGTACGGGTCTGGTGTCTACCTTGGTGCTGGACCTTTACAACGGTGCTGTGGCTCACTCCACCTATTATGGTATGGTGACCATCCCCGGCTTTGATGAGACCCACCGCCATGGCAATGTGGTATCCTATGGCGTGCTGGTCCAGCTCATGGTGGACGGAGACCGGGAAAAGGCGCTGGAAGTGAAAGCGTTTCTTCAGTCTATTGGGATCGACACCACGTTCCGGGAGATGAAGGTCCCCCTGGACCGGGAGTTTATGACGCCGGTCCTGAAAGCTATCGTCAATGCCCCCGATATGAAGCATGTCCCTTATCCTATTACAGAGGATATGATCTTCCAAGCCATGGAAGCGGTGGAGGCGCTTTAATTTCAAAAAAGAATGGAACACCACTCGGGAGTGTATACTACCCCGGGAGGTGATTTTTATGGCAATAAAAAGATCCCTGTGGCATACGGAGACTGAACTGCCGCGATTCCCGGCCTTGGAGGGGGACTGCCATACCGACGTCCTTATCATTGGCGGCGGATTGGCGGGATTGCTGTGCGCCTTCCAGCTCCACCGGGCGGGGAGGGATTGTCTGGTGGTGGAGGCAGACCGTATCTGCGGCGGAGTGACAGGGAATACCACAGCAAAGATCACAGCCCAACATGGGCTTATCTATGATAAACTGATCAAATGGATGGGAAAGAGGAGCGCGGCGGAGTATCTCCAGGCCAACCGGAAAGCATTGGAAGAATACCGGGCACTGAGTCAAAAAATAGACTGCGGCTTTGTGGAAAGCTCCGCCTTTGTTTATACTTTGGACGCGCCGCAGAAACTTCAGCGGGAGCAGAAAGCCTTGGGAGCCATAGGCTGTTCTGCGCTCTGGCATGAGAGTACCGAGCTTCCCTTTCCGGTGGCGGGAGCTTTGGAAATGCCTGGCCAGGCGTATTTCCAGCCCTTGGAGTTTATCCGGGGCATCCTGCCCGGACTCAATATTCGGGAGAACACTCCAGTCCGTCGGGTAGACGACACGGTGGTCTATGCGGACCGAGGGGTGATCCGGGCCAAAAAGGTGGTCTTCTGTACGCATTTTCCCTTTATTGACCGCCGGGGCTGCTATTTTATGAAAATGTATCAGGACCGTTCCTATGTGCTGGCGTTGGAAGGAGCCGGACCCATCCGGGGAATGTATATCGACGGATCTGGTCACGGTCTGTCTTTCCGTCAAGCGGGGCAGCTGCTTCTTCTGGGGGGAGGGAGCCATCGCACAGGAAAACGGGGAGGAGGCTGGGAAGAGCTGCGCCGTACCGCCCGCCGCTATTGGCCCCAAAGCCGGGAGGTGGCTCATTGGGCGACCCAGGACTGTATGACTTTGGATGGAGCGCCCTATATCGGAGCCTACTCTCCGGCAGAGCCAAACTGGTATGTGGCAACCGGCTTCAACAAATGGGGCATGACCAGTTCCATGGCGGCCTCGCTGATCCTGTGTGACCTGTTGATCAAGGGGGCGGCGGATTGGGGGGCGGTTTTCGATCCGGCCCGGGCCATGAAACCTCTGCCCCTTGCGGCAAATGTCGTCTCCTCCACAGTGGGTCTGCTGACGCCCAGTCTCCGCCGTTGTCCCCATCTGGGCTGTGCGCTTAAGTGGAATCCGAGAGAGCACACCTGGGACTGTCCCTGCCACGGCTCCCAGTTTGCCGCGAATGGGAGGCTTCTCAGCAGTCCTGCCGCCAAGGATTGGAAGGGGGCGCCTGTGGACCTGCCTCAAAAAGAATAAAATATGCCGGATGTTCACAACATCCGGCATATTTTTGTTCTAAGGCAGTTTTTGGCACTTGAGACAGAACAGGGAAGTGCGCATCGCGCATTTTGATACAGGTCTTACTGCCGCATACAGGGCATGGCAGCCATTCAAAACGCAATGGTCATCTTTCCTGCCGCCGCTTTCGTGGCGCAGTACAGCGCTGCTGATGATACCGGTACCGCCCAGCAAAGCGTACCACTTGGACGGAAATACGACGCCTGCCGTCACCAGACCAGCGCCGACGGCGAAATTGCACACCGAGACCATTTTCAGCGTGTTTTTTGGGGCGGACTGATCATCGCAAAAAACCTCTTGCGCTTTTGGAAAAAATGTGTTACTATATATAAGCTAATTGGAGGAACGCCAAATGCAGGTGTAGTTCAATGGTAGAATGTCAGCTTCCCAAGCTGAACACGGGGGTTCGATTCCCCTCACCTGCTCCAAAAAGAAGGACGCCATATCATATGATATGGCGTCCTTCTTTTCATATAGAGCTTCGGTCCTTGAGCCAGCTGGGAAGGGACCTTGTTTTTATGGAGGATACGACTCCCATAGCGGCAAACATGGTGATGATGGAACTGCCGCCGTAACTGAAAAAGGGGAGTGTCAGGCCTACAATGGGCAGTACATAGAGGCACATACCAATATTAAGGACGCTTTGAAACAAGAGCATTCCAGCGAATCCCGCAGCGGTCAGGGCGGACATAGGGCTGGGGGCTCTTCGGGCCACACACACACATCGGGAGATGATGGCCGACAGCAACAGAATGATCAAAAGACAGCCCACCAGTCCCAGTTCTTCTCCGCAGACAGCAAAGATCTCATCGGTGGAGCGGGCGTTAAGGGAGGTCTCATAGGGGCTTTGGGTCTGGATGCCTTTTCCGTAGCCCAGCCCCCATAGCCCCCCCGAACCAATGGCTAAAATAGAGCGAGTCTGTTGCCAGCCTACCCCTTGGGTCTGGTTGACCAGCGTGGCCTCATTACCTGTTAAATGGTCGATGACCACGGTGATCCGCTGGGCCCAATACTGCCCGCTGACCCGGGGCCACAAAACGGCGACCCCGGCAATGCAGACTGCCGCAGCCAACACATACCACCGCAGCTTCACTCCGGCGCACCAGCACATAATAGCAAAGAGAAACAGATACACCAAAGGCATTCCTTTATCCCCGGAAACTACCACGATCAGCCCGGCCATGAACCCGGCGTGAGCTGCAAGCTGAAAGACAGAGGTGGGGCGGCTGATGCCCCTCTCCTGAAGCCTGGAGCACTGATAAGCGAAAAGAAGTATAAAGGTGAGTTTGGTAATTTCGGCAGGCTGGATATTCATAGGCAGACCGGGGATCCGGACCCAGTTTCGGTTCCCGCCTACCTCCACGCCCAGAGGGGTGCGGACCAGCAGATTAAATCCGATATTGAAGAGGAACAGTAGCTTCCAGGTCTTTTCGGTGAAAAGTTCCAGATCCACCGAGGACAGAAGAATGTAGACCGCTGCGCCCAGGAGGATACCGATGGCCTGGATCATAACGCTTCGGTCCCGATTGACAGTGAGATACCGGGTGGCAGAGTAGATCAGCACCAGACCGTAGCCGCTGGCCATCAGACATAGGCACAGCAGCAGCTTATCTCCCCGTTCCCAAAAGTCCCGCAGGGAGTCCCGCAGCCAGGACACGGCCATTCCTCCTTCCTTGTGAAATCTTCGAAGTTAGTATACCATTTCTTTCCCGGTTGTGCTATACTATCAGCGGTAAATTTATAAATTCCTTATAAATTGGACAAGGGGAGGGGATGCAATGGAATACCGCACCCACAGCGAACAGGAGACAGAGGCTTTGGGGGAGAAGCTGGCGGCGTCCATGCGCCCCAGAACGATCCTTGCCTTTACCGGGGATCTGGGAGCGGGCAAGACCGCCTTTATCCGTGGCCTTGCCCGGGGGCTTGGCATTACCGACCGGGTCACCAGCCCAACCTTTACTATTGTCAATGAGTATGAGGGGGATCCTTTGCCCCTTTTCCATTTTGATATGTACCGCCTGACCTCCTCTGAGGAGCTTTTCGACATTGGCTGGGAGGATTATCTTCACCGCGGAGGGGTCTGTGCCGTGGAGTGGAGCGAGAACGTTGCCGACGCTTTGGAGGGGGCGGTCTCCGTTGATATCCGCCGGGGTCCGGGGGACAATGACCGGGTCATCACGATAGAAGGGGGGATGGAGCCGTGAAGATACTTGCCCTGGAATCCTCCGCCGTTGCCTGCTCGGTGGCTCTGTGTGAGGACGACTTTCTTATTGCCCAGTCCTTCCAAAACAATGGCCTTACCCATTCGGTGACGTTAATGCCCATGTGTGAGGATATGCTGAAAAACTGTGGCGTACCGTTGACGATAGGGGAGATAGATGTCATCGCCGTGGCGGCAGGGCCGGGCTCCTTCACCGGCCTGCGGATCGGTGTCTCTGCCGCCAAAGGGTTGGGCTGGGGGATGGAGAGGCCTTGTGCCAAAGTTTCCACCTTGGAGGCGATGGCTTGGAACTCGGTCCTCTGGTCCGGAGAACTGTGCTGCGTGATGGACGCCCGCAGAAATCAGGTCTACAACGCCCGTTTCCGCGCTGACGGGGAACGGATAGAGCGGCTGTGCCCTGACCGTGCCATTGGGCTGGAAGAGCTGGCGGCGGAAATAAAAAGTGGAGAAGCGACTCAAATTTTAGTTGGAGACGGCGCCCAAATGTGCTATAATCAATTTATGAAAATGGGTCTTTCCGTCCGCCTGACTCCACCCAACTTGCGCTACCAGAGCGCGTGGGGGGTGGCCCGGGCGGCGCTGGAGCAGGCCCGGAATGGAACGCTTATCACAGCCGGAGAACTGGTCCCCGAGTACCACCGCCTGTCCCAGGCGGAGCGGGAACGGCTGGCGCGGGAGCAGTCCACAAAATGACGGAAGGGGAGAACAACATGTACGAAGGAAACAGCAAAGTCCACATTATGGATCACCCTCTGGTGGCCCACAAGCTGACCATCATGCGGAAGAAGGAGACCAGCGTCAAGGATTTCCGGGAGTTGGTGGGTGAGGTGGGTATGCTCATCACCTATGAGGCCACCCGGGACCTGCCCTTGACCACCAAGGAGATCGAGACCCCCATCTGCAAGACCATGCAGCCCACCCTGGCGGGCAAGAAGATCGCCGTGGTCCCCATTCTCCGGGCCGGCCTGGGACTGGTGGACGGCGTTTTGAAGATGGTCCCCTCCGCACGGGTGGGGCATATCGGGATGTTCCGGGATGAGGAGACCCTGGAGCCCCATGTCTACTTCTGCAAGATGCCCAAGGACATCGCAGACCGGGACATCATGATCGTAGACCCCATGCTGGCCACCGGCGGGTCCGCCTGCGCCGCCATTGAGGAGATGAAGAAGCGGGGGTGCAAGAATATCAAGCTTATGGTGCTGGTGGCCGCTCCCCAGGGGATCGACACGGTCCTGGCCCAGCATCCCGACGTGGATATCTATGCCGGAGCGGTGGATGAGAAGCTCAACGAGGTGGGCTATATCGTTCCCGGGCTGGGCGACGCGGGCGACCGGATCTTCGGTACGAAATAAGAAGGGCTTTTTTGGAGCGCAGCGGTCTGTCCGTGACGCCTGAAAAGTTATATCGTTTTATCGGACCCCGGATCACCGGGTCTATCCTAAAATCCCATACGAAGAAAGGTGAGATACATGGATCAAAAGGAACTGAAGACCTTGGCCCTGACGGCGGCCAGGGTCCGCTCCCTGGCTATGGATGAGGTCTACACCGCCGGCGCGGGCCATATTGGCGGCTCTCTCTCCATCGCCGATGTGGTGACGACCCTCTACTTCCATACCATGCGGGTGGATCCCAAAAATCCCCGGGATCCGGACCGGGATCGGTTCGTCCTCTCCAAGGGCCACACCTCCCCCGGCCTCTACGCCGCTCTGGCGCTGAGGGGCTACTTCCCGGTGGAGGAGCTGAAGCTCTTCCGCTCCATCAAGGGAGATCTGTCCGGGCATCCCGAGATGAACAAGGTCCCCGGCGTGGATATGTCCACCGGCTCCCTGGGCCAGGGGATCTCCGCCGCTGTGGGCATGGCTCTGGCAGGGAAGATCGACGGGAAGGACTACCGGGTCTACGCCGCTCTGGGCGATGGGGAGATCGAGGAGGGACAGGTGTGGGAGGCCTTTATGGCCGCTGCCAAGTATAAGCTGGATAACCTGTGCGCCATCATTGACGTCAACGGTCTCCAGATCGACGGCGCCACCGCCGACGTGATGCCCTCCGAGCCCCTGGACAAGAAGATGGAGGCCTTCAACTGGAACGTGATCAAGATAGACGGCCACGACTTTGAGGCTATTGCCGCTGCCTTCGATGCGGCGAAGGCCCACAAGGGACAGCCCACCATGATCCTGGCCAAGACCACCAAGGGGAAGGGGGTCTCCTTTATGGAGAACAAGGCCTCCTGGCACGGGGTTGCCCCTAACGACGAGCAGTACGCCCAGGCTCACGCAGAGCTGACTGCCACCATTGAGAAGCTGGAAAAGGAGGCGCAGTAAGATGGGAGACAAGATCGCGACGAGAGCGGCCTATGGTAAGGCTTTGGTAGCCTTTGCCGACCAATATCCCGACCTGGTGGTGCTGGACGCCGATCTGGCCAACGCCACCAAGACCGACGGCTTTAAGGCGGCCCACCCCGAGCGCTTCTTTGATATGGGCATCGCCGAGTGCGATATGGTGGGCGTGGCCGCGGGCCTTGCCACCTGCGGCAAGAAACCCTTTGTGAACTCCTTCGCCATGTTTACCGCCGGACGGGCCTTTGAGCAGGTCCGCAACAGCGTGGCCTACCCCCATCTGAATGTGAAGGTGGTGGGCTCCCACGGCGGTCTCAGCGTAGGCGAGGACGGCGCCACCCACCAGTGCTGCGAGGACCTGGCCCTCATGCGCTCCCTCCCCGGTATGGTGGTCTGCTGCCCCTGCGACGGCAACGAGATGACCGCCGCCGTTAAGGCATTCCTGGACTATGACGGCCCTGCCTATCTGCGGATGTGTCGTCTGGCGGTGGAGAATGTGACTGATTCCATTCCCGGCTACAAGTTTGAGCTGGGTAAGGGCGTTACCCTCCGGGATGGCTCTGACGTGACCATCATCGCTGTGGGCCTCATGGTCCAGGAGGCCCTGAAGGCCGCAGATATCCTGGCTGCCGAGGGCATCAGCGCCCGGGTCATCGATATGCACACTGTGAAGCCTTTGGACACCGAGTTGGTGTTGAAGGCCGCCCGGGAGACGGGCTGCATCGTCACCAGCGAGGAGCACAACATCATCGGCGGCCTGGGGGAGGCGGTGTGCGCCTTCACCAGCGAGCACTGCCCCATCCCCGTGCTCCGTCACGGGGTAGAGGACGTGTTCGGCCGCTCGGGCAAGGCCGCTCTGGTGCTGGAGTATTACGGTCTTACCGCTGAGAAGTTGGCGGACAAAGCCCGGCAGGCGGTAAAACTCAAAAAGTAAAGGGAAGATCATTCTTGGCTATCAAACTCATTGTCACCGACATGGACGGAACTCTTTTTGACGACGACCACTACACTGTCCCTCCCCGGAATATAGCGGCCCTCCGGGCCGCCCGGGAGAGGGGGATCAAGCTGGCTCTGGCCAGCGGCCGGACCTGGAGCATTCTCCAAAACGCGGCGACGCAGTTGGGGGGAGTGGATTACGCCATCCTGTCCAATGGCGCGGCCATCTGGGACGTGGGGACGGGAGAGTACATCTACGAGAACGGTTTTCCCAATCCCCAGGCGGTAGCCCTGATCGAGGGCCTGATCCGGGAGGACCTGCCCTTTGAGGTATACTGCCGTGGGCAGAATTATCTCCGCCCGGTGGATACGGACCGGCTGGGAGAGGGGCTTTTGAGTTCCAATTT
The DNA here is from genome assembly GCA_947575475.1 of uncultured Pseudoflavonifractor sp. The sequence continues at coordinate 151 of CANPNN010000048.1, read as the reverse complement.
TGCCGAGCTGTACCTGAAGCGGGGAGTGGCCCTGGCTCCCGATCTGGCGGCGGCCTCCGGTGTACCGCCCCAGGAGGAGATCAAATTTTTATATTGGACCGCGGGGCGGCAGGCAGCCCAGCGGGGGTTTGCCCCGGCCCCAGGGCCCGGG
>CANPNN010000047.1 GCA_947575475.1 uncultured Pseudoflavonifractor sp. | reverse complement strand
TTCGGGCTAAGATCTCCACCACCCGGCGCACCTCCGCCTCCCGGCCGGCCACCGGATCCAGTTCGCCGTTTGCCGCCATAGCGGTCAGGTCCCGGGAGAATTGGTCCAGCAGCTTGGTGGAAGAGCTGGGCCGCTCCTCCCGCTCTGGGCGACGGCGCTCTATGGGCCGGGGCTGTTCGGCGCCAAAGGCGGCAGTCACATCTCCCAAGAGCCGGCGCGGCTCCTTTCCCGCAGCGGCAATGACCCGCGCCGCCGCGCTGTCCCGCTGCTGTAAAAGTCCGGTGAGCAGGTGCCCGGTGTCCGCCCGGTGGGCCTGACAGCGGCGGGCCTCCCGCAATGCAAGCTCCAAGCACTCCCGACACCGGGGGGTAAGCCCCTGGGTGGGAAGTCCTCCCGCCGCCCCCAGGCCGATGAGCCGCACCAGGGCATTTCGCAGGACGTCGGCGGTAAGCCCGGCGGAGGCGAGAACTTTGGCCCCCGGTCCCCGGCCCTCCCGGGCCACCCCCAACAGCAGATGTTCCGTGCCCACATAGCTGTGCCCCAGCTCGGCGGCGCTCTCCTGGGCAAGACGCAGGGCGGTCTCCGCCCCGGCAGTGAATTCAATAGCGCTTATGATCCCGTCAGCTCCTTCTGCGATAAGGCCCCGTGAGTTAGCGACAGGCAACCAAAAACCCTTGGGGCGCTTTGATTTCGTCCTCAAAAATATACCCAGTTTCTACGGAATTTAGCATTGAAATTTGGAAAAGGTATGGTATAATGGTTTCAGTCTTTAGTGACATGGAGGTGTAAAACCAATGGCCTATGTGATCAGTGACGCTTGCGTAAGCTGCGGAGCTTGCGCCGACGCCTGCCCTGTTTCCGCCATTTCTCAGGGGGACAGCCAGTACGTCATCGACGCCGGCACCTGCATCGACTGCGGCACCTGCGCCGGGGTCTGCCCCGTCGGCGCTCCCTCTCAGGGCTGAGAGCGGTTGCAAAAAAACAGAGGAGCCGTCCAAAAGGACGGCTCCTCTGCTTTTTCCTTGTGAGGATTGGAGTCTCATTCCCCTGAAATTTTTCCGTGGTTTTTCTCTTTGACTTCCTTACAACGTGCTGCCAAAATCGCTGACGATGGTCTGACCGGTGATGGCCCGGGACTCGTCGCTGGCCAGGAACAGAAGAATGTTGGCCACATCGTCCGGCATACATACCCCCACCCGCAGGTCGGAGTGTTTGCCCATCTGGCCGAACATGTCGGCATCCATATTCTCCGCGCTCATGCCGGCGGTCATGGGGGTGGCGATGGAGCCGGGGCACACCACGTTGCAACGGATGCCCTGTCCGGCAAACCGGAGGGCGGTGTGCTTGGTCACGCCCACAATGGCGGCTTTGGAGGCCACATAGGCCGCGCCGCCGCAGCCCATGACCCCAGCCACCGAAGCTACGTTGACGATGGAGCCGCCCTTTCCGGCCATCTGGGCTACCGCCTCCTGAATGCAGAACATGGTGCCCTTGGTATTGATGTCCACCACCCGGGAGATCACCTCATCCTCCACCTTGTCGATGGCCTTCAGCCCCTCGTCCAGTACCCCGGCGTTGTTCACCAGGATATCCACCTTGCCGTAGGCCTTCACCGCCTCGGCCATCAGGTGCTTGGCGTCCTCGTGCTTGGAGATGTCGCAGACCACGGGTAGCACCTCGCCGCCCTCGGCGCGGATCTTACCGGCCACTTCCTCCAGTTGGGTCTGGCGGCGGGCGCTGATGACCACCTTAGCGCCCTCCTTGGCAAAGAGCATGGCGGTGGCGGCTCCCACGCCGGAGTTTCCCCCGGTAACGATGGCGACCTTACCTTCCAAACGGTTCATAGATATGTCCTCCTTCATTGAAAAAGTTGGGATGCATATGCGGGAAGTATTGTACCACCGGGAAGAGGGAAAATCAACCGACAAGTGAAAATATTAACGATATTTTGCCCGTCACCGGCGTTGAACTCAGGAGCCTACCCGGTTTCATCCTATTGCCCCGCTCCATCCCTCTCTTTGATTCGTGCCGGAGAGATGCTCTCCCGCCCAAACTTCCCCCGGATCCTGTCCATAGTCCGCTCGATCCTCTCCACCTTCTCCCGCTTGGGCGATGCCTCCGGGGCCAGCAGGTCCAACTGCTCCCCGGCCTGCTGGGCGGGCATCAGATTCTGGGCGGTGACCGTCAAAGCCCGGACCGGGGCGCTGGGGCTCCAGGACTGCTCCAGCAGCTCCATGGCGGCCTGGACCAGCTCCCGGGCCAGATAGGTGGGCGCCGCCAGGGGCTTCTGCCGGGAGATATCCTTAAAATTGGGGTCCCGGACCGTGATATTCACCGTGGCGCATTTCATGTCAAGCTGCCGCAGCCGCCCCGCCACCTCGTCGGAGAGCAAAGTCACCCCGCCCCGCAGCTCCTCCCAGCCCACCAGGTTCCGGGGAAAGGTGAGCCCGTTGCCCACCGACTTGGGGGGCGGCAGCTCCCGGGCAGGGATGACCGGGGCGTGTTCCGTACCGGTGGCGTAGTCAAAGAGGGTCCCACCCTGCTTGCCCAGCAGTCCCACAAGGGTCCCACGCTCTGTCCGGGCCAGGTCCCCAATGGTCCGAATACCATATCCCTCAAGGGTTTTTGCCGCCGCCCGGCCCACAAAAATGAGGTCGCCCACCGGAAGGGGCCACAGAAGCTCCTGATAGTTGTCCCGGGTGATGACGGTGGTGGCGTCGGGCTTTTTGTAGTCGCTGCCCATCTTGGCAAAAATCTTGTTGAAGGATACCCCCACCGAGATGGTGAGCCCCAGCTCCTCCCGCACGGTTTTCCGCACCAGATCCGCAAGGCCCTGCCCGTCGGTGTGGAACAGGTGGATCGAGCCCGTCACATCCAGCCAGCTCTCGTCGATGGAGAAAGGCTCCACCAGGTCGGTGAACCGCTCGTAGATCTCATTGACCAGCTTGGAGTAACGGTGGTATTTGTCGTGATGGGCTCCCAGCAGCACCAGCTCCGGGCACTTCCTCCGGGCCTGCCACACCGTCTCGGCGGTCTGCACCTTAAACTTTTTCGCCGCCTCGTTTTTCGCCAGGATGACCCCGTGCCGGCTCTCCGGGTCGCCGCACACCGCCACGGGCCGGTCCCGGAGCTCGGGATGGTCCAGCAGCTCCACAGAGGCATAAAAGCTGTTCAGATCGCAGTGTAAAATGACCCGGTCCATCCCATCACCCCCTGCATTCCTCCGTAGGGGCGGATGTCCCCATCCGCCCATCTCTCTATCAGTATACCACTCCATCTCACAAAAGTCAAACGAATGTTCTATGAAAAAATATCCCTCTCGCCCTAAAAAGGGGAGAGGGATATTTTACAAATTTACTTTATTCCAGCTCCAGCACCAAAAACTGATAACCCTCCAGATGGACCACACCGTCCCCGGCGGAATACCCGGGCAGGTTGTTCAGCGCCACCGCCTTGACCTTGCCGGGCAAAGCCATGTCCTGGGGGGCGGTCTGGAAGTTGCCGCAGACCAGCAGGCTTTTATCTCCCTTGCGGAAGTAGGCCATCAGATTCCTCTGCTCAGGGAGATAGGGGACCAGCTCTCCGTAGACAAGGCTCTCCCGGTATTCCTCGCGTTTCCGCAGCCCGGAGAGCGCGCGGTAGAACTGATAGAGGGAGTCGTCCCGCTCCCGCTGCTGGGCCAGATTGATCTGGGGATAGTTGGGGTTCACCGCCAGCCACGGCTTGCCGCTGGTGAATCCGGCGTTTTCGGAGCCGTCCCACTGGAAGGGGGTCCGGCTGTTGTCCCGGGACAGCCGGCACACCAGGCGCAGGGCCTCCTTGGGTTCCAGCCCCGCGTCCAGAGCCACCTGATACTCGGCGATGGTGTTCACATCGTCCACCTGGGAGATATCGGTAAAGGGCATATTCTCCATGCCGATCTCCTGGCCCTGATAGATAAAGGGCAGGCCGGGCAGGAAAAAGTAAAGCCCCGCCAGCAGCTTTTTGGAGGTCTCGCTCTGCTCCCCGGCAGGGATATACCGGGAAGCCCCCCGGGGCTCATCGTGGTTCTCAATGATGTTGGAGTAGAACCCGATCCCCTCCACCAGCTTCTGGGAGGCAAAGCAGGTCTCCTTGAACTGGTCCGGAGTCACATCCCCCGCGTCATACCAGCCCTTGTCGCTGCCATTGAGGAAGGCGGTGGAGAAGTCGAACATAGACGAGAAGCACCCCTTGGGTCCCAGCATCAGGGGGAAGTGCTCGGGCTTGGGGTTAAAGACCTCCCCCACGGTGAAGGCGTCGTGCTTCCGGAAGGTCTCCCGGGCCAGCTCGTCCAGAAACTCCTCAATGCCCTCCGCCTCGTCCAGCATATACTGGGCCGAGCAGAGGCCGTCCGCCCGGTCGGCGGGGAAGTCCCGGAAGGGCAGCAGTTTCTTGATGTTGATGATGGCGTCGATGCGGAATCCCGCCAGCCCTTTGTCCAGCCACCAGTTGATCATATCGTACAGCTCCCGGCGAAGGGCCGGATTCTCCCAATTGAGGTCGGGCTGCTTTTTGTGGAACAGGTGCATATACACTTTGTCGTCGTGCCCAGGCAGCTTGTCCCAGCAGGAGCCGCCAAAGTAGCTGCGCCAGTTGCAGGGGAGAGGCTGCCCCTCCTGCCAGGGCTCGATAAAGAAATACTTCCCATAGGGCCCCTCCGGGTCCTGGCAGGCCTTTTTGAACCAGATATGCTCGTCAGAGCAGTGGTTGGCCACCAGGTCCATGACGATGTACATATCCCGCTTCTTGGCCTCGGCCAAAAGCCGGTCCATGTCCTCCATGGTGCCGAACTGGGGATCGATGTTGTAGTAATCGGAGATATCATACCCCTGATCGGCCATAGGGGAGCAGTAGATGGGGGAGAGCCAGATGATGTCCACCCCCAGCTCCTTGAGATAATCCAGCTTGCCGATGATCCCCGGCAGGTCGCCAATGCCGTCGCCGTTGGAATCACAAAAGCTCTTGGGGTAGATTTGGTATGCAGTTTTGCCGTGCCACCATTTCTTTTCCATATAAAGCCCTCCCTAATAAGTGCTCCATGTACCCAAATTATACCTGACAAACAAGGGCAATGTCAACAAAATCGCTCCCCCGCCAAAGGACGGGGGAGCGATAAAATAGGTAATAAGTTAAATGACCTTGGCCAGCACCAGCCCCAAAAATACGGCGGTAGCCGCCAGGAACAAGGCCACCACGCTGACCACCAAAGTGTTGGTTTTCTTTTCACTGCCGGAGGTGGATTCAGGTACCAGATGGGCCTTTCGCAAAGCCATCACCACCGGCTTATAGAGGAACATGGTCAGCGCCCCGTTCATCAGGGCCTTGGTCAGGTTGAAGGGCAGGAACACGGGCACCAGCATTTCCGCGATGGCGGCCCGGGGCATCCCCTGATAGATGGGGGTCACCAGATAGTTCCACAGCATCATGCTGGCCGTCATAAACACGCCCCCGATCACCAGCCCCAGCACCGCCCACTGGAAGGAGCGGTTTCTCTTATAGAGGAAAGCGGCGGGGCACAGGAAGGTGCAGGTGGAGATGACGTTCATGAGAAGCCCCCAGGGTCCGGTGGTGCTGACGGTGATCATCTCAATGAGGGAGACGATCAGGGAGGTGCACAGCACGTTGAGGGGTCCAAAGAGGAACCCGCCGATGGCGATGACCACATCCTTCAGATCGAACTTCAAAAATCCGGCCACAGCCATCCCGGCGAAGATGGTCTTGGACAGGTACATGACCACATAGGCCACAGCGCAGAGCATACCCGTACAGGCGATGGTGCGTACGTCGATGGAACGGTTTTTGGACATAATAAAACACTCCCTATTTTTGTAGGTAACACCTGAAAGAGCTATGCCTTCCAGGTGTATAACAAAAAAGGAGCGTGTTGATACACATCTTCTTCCATCCAGACTTCGTATCCCAAAGGATACGTCACTGTCGGTCCCGGAGTTCCACCGGGTCAGTCTCTTGAAAAAGAGAGTTGCGGACTGTACCGCCGATCGGGATTTTCACCCTGCCCTGAAGACATTCATACATTCAGTTGTTCCACCCCTATTATAACGCCTCGTTTGGAAAATGCAAGAAAAATTTTTAAAACAAACGTTCTATTCTCCCTTGACGGGAGAGGCGAGATTGGCTACAATAGGAAAAAAGGAAGGAGGCGGGGAGGATGGAGCGAGAGACCACCTGCTGCTTTACCGGCCACCGGCCGGGCAAATTACCCTGGCGGGACGACGAGACCGACCCCCGCTGCGTAGCCCTGAAGGAGTCCATCCGCCGGGAGCTGGAGAAGGCCTACGACAGGGGCTACCGCCACTTCATCTGCGGCATGGCCCAGGGCTGCGACCTCTATTTCTGCGAGGCGGTCCAGGCCTTGCGGGACAGCCGTCCCGGGGTGACGGTGGAGGCCGCCATCCCCTGTGAGTCCCAGGCGGACAAATGGCCCCCGGAGGACAAGGAGCGATATCAGCGGCTGGTAGGCCTCTGCGATTTCGAAACCATGGTCCAGCGCCAGTACGACCGGGGCTGTATGCTCCGGCGGAACCGCTACATGGTGGACCGCTCCTCCCTGCTCATCGCCGCCTTTGACGGCAGTAAGGGAGGGACCCTGTACACCGCCTCCTACGCCCTGAAAAATGGGGTGGAGGTGGAGGTCATCGACCTGTAAGGACGGCCAAGGGCCGTCCTTTTTTATTGGGGCGGAGGGGATCAAGGGGTATTTCTGCATTTGCAAAAATACCCTTGACATTTGCTTTCTGCAAATGTAGAATAAGGACAGAAGGAATTTCTGCAAATGCAAAAGGAGACGGTTTTATGAGAGAGCGGAAGACCTTGCCCGATTCGGAGCTGGATATCATGCGGGTGATCTGGCGCGGCGGAAAGGGGGTGGAGGCCCCCAGGATCCTGGAGGGGCTGGAGAGGCCCCTGACGGCCAGCGCCCTGCACAGTTACCTGAAACGGCTGGAAGAGAAGGGGTTCCTCAGGTGTGAGAAGGCCGGGCGGGTGAACCGGTATATCCCCCTTATCTCCGAGGAGGAGTACCGCCGCCAGGCAGGGGGAGTGGTGCTGGAGAAGCTCTATGACGGTTCCCTGAAAACCTTTGCCGCCGCCCTGTGGGACGGGGGGCGGCTCTCCGCCTCCCAGGTCTCCGAGCTGCGGGATTATCTGGACGAACTGGAAGGGGGGAAGAAGGGATGACGACCCTGTTTCTGCGGGTGTTCACCGTGTCCGCAACCGTGTCTTTTCTTCTGCTGCCCCTTCTGCTGGGCCGGGGAAGGTTGGAGGAAAAATACGCCCCCCGGACCCGCTGGGGGCTTTGGCTGGTCATCGCTGTGGTATTGCTGGCGGCCCCCTGGCTTCCCAAGCCCAAGGCCCCTGTGGTAGTGGAGGCCCCAGCCTACACCCTGACCCTTCCGGCAGTCCCTGCCCAAGCCCCCAAGATCCAACCGGTGTCCCCGCCGGGGGAGCAGGCCCTGCCCCTGTCCCCCAGTCACGGGCAGACCCAGCCTGCAGACCCTGTGCAGCCGGGAGCGCAGCCTGGGAGCCCTATTCAGCCCAACAGCTCGGAGATGTCCCAGCCTGCCGCCGTTCAGCGGCCTTCTGTGGATCTTACCGCCCTGCTGGCGGGGGTCTGGCTGGTGGGGACAGCTTTGGTCCTTCTGCGGCAGGGGGGCTGGTATCTCCTGGCCCGCCGCCGGCTCCTCCGCTCCTCCACTCCCGTCACCGGCCTGGAGCCCTACGCCGCGGAGCTGGGCCTGGAGGGAAGGGTGACCTTCTACCACTGCAAAGCCATCCCCGGTCCCATGACCTTGGGAGTGTGGCGCCCCGCCGTCCTCCTGCCCCCCGATGGCCTTGCGGTGGCGGCTCTCCGCCACGAGCTCTACCACGTCAAACGCCGTGACGTGGCCTATAAAGTATTCCTCCTCTGCGCCTGCGCCCTCCACTGGTTCAACCCCCTGGTCTGGCTCATGTACCGCCTGGCGGACCGGGACGTGGAGGCTTGCTGCGACGCCGCCGTGGTAGCGGGCCACGACAGCGGCTATAAACGCTCCTACGGCGAGCTTCTCCTCGCCACCGCCGCCGAACCCCAGGCCTTGCCCTTTACCACCAGCTTCGGCGGCGAGGCGGAGCAGATGAAAGCCCGCCTCACCCAGCTCTTCCGCCCCGGAAAGCAGAGCAAAGCTTTGGTCTGCCTGGTCCTGGCCCTGGCGGTGGCCCTGGGCTCCCTGGTGGCCTGCCGGGAGAGCGGGCCGTCGGTGTTGGCAGACGGGGTATACTGCTCCCCCTACGCCAACGTGACCTGGCCCATCGGGGAAGCGGACGCCGAGGGGGAGGACTACACCTCCATCAAGCTCTCCCTTCTGGAGTACAGCGACATAGAAGGCCCCCACGGCAAGCCCCTGGGGGAGTATACCCTGCCCCTCTCCAAGGATTTAATGCTCCGCCAAACCTGGTGGGGCGAGGACCGCAGCGCCGGGGAGCAGGGCGCCCGGGAGTGGCAGCAGGCGGTGGCCCAGCTTTTGAACTGGCCCATATACCGTGACTCCATCCCCCAGGGGACAGACTACCTGGTGGTGACGGTAAAAGCCGGGGAGATCACCCGCCTCTCCTGGGCCCTGGTGGACCGTGAGGGCGCCCTGAACCCCGATACCCAGGCCTACCTGACCCCCCTCACCGAGAACACCATGCCCACCCTGGTCTACTACGACCCCGCCCGGGATTTTCTACTCTACCATACCGTGGATACCGCCTATTTCCACTACGGCGATACTTGGTCCTCCTACCGCCCCGACCAGTCGGAGGGCAGGCG
>CANPNN010000046.1 GCA_947575475.1 uncultured Pseudoflavonifractor sp. | reverse complement strand
CATTGTGCCCCAGCCCCTTGCGGGCATTTTTTGGTAGACATTTGGTAGACATGGGGTAAAAAAGCCGCCCATTTGGGCGGCTTTTAGGATCTCTCACTTAAGCGGGAAGATATTCAATGGAGATGATCTTGTCTCCCTCCAGGATAAAGGAGAGAGTCACATTGCCTTTGGTATACATAATTGCAGAACCAGTTTCCTCACCCGCGCCGTAAGCGGCGGTTATATCATCTTTAGAACCGCCGATATAAATGCCCTCTTGGGTGGTAACGCTGTCGTCGGTAAGAAGGATAGAGTTTACATAATCTTTATCGCCTTCGGGGCGGGTGATGATTTGAAAGCCGGGATAGGTATAGGTTTTGTCCAGCCCTTCAAAGGCGCAGGAGGCCGCTTCAAAATAACTCTGAGCTTCGCCCAGGGCGGCAAGGACCTCGGCCATATCCTGGTCGATGGAGACGGCGAATTCCTCTGTGCCATTGGATGCGGGGAACACAAAGCTGTCATGGAGAGTATCAGGGGCGACGGTGGGTTCCACAGGGGAGCCGGACTGGACCGCCGGAGTCTGGGAATCCACGGGGGCGGGGGTCTGAACGGCCTCGTCTCCGCCGCAGGCGGTAAGGCTCAGGGTCAGGGCCAGAGCTGTCAGGGTATAAAAAACGCGGTTTCGATTCATGGTGTTTCTTCCTTTCCGGATATATCTAAAAATTCCGCGGGAGTCTCCTCCACAGACGGGTCGATCTCAGGAACGGGGGAGGGCTGACCCTCCTCCACAGCCGGGGGCTCAGCGGGGACAGGTTCAGGGGTGGCCGCAGGAACTTCTTCAGAGCCGGATCCTGTGGGAGAGGGGATAGGTTCCGGGGGCTGGGACTCTGTGGGCAGCTCACTGGGGAGCGCAGTGGCGGAAACGTCGTTGGGCAGCAGATTCCCCGGCTCCTGCACCTCCGGGGGAAGTTCCGCCTCTGCCGGCGGCTCGCTTTCTGCCGGCAGCTCTCCCTCCGCAGGAGCCTCGATCTCCACGGGCTGTTCATCCGTGGGGAAGCCCACCGCCGTGACGGGGCAATTGGCATAGTCATAGACGTAGTAGTTGGTCCGCACGGGGGTGCATTTTTCGGTGTAGGCCCGGACCGCTGCCTCGTCCAGCAGAAAGCAGGTCAGGGGATAGCTGTTGGGGTGGGGGCAGGCGTCAAAGTGGTACCAGCCTGTGCCCACGTTTACCAGTTGCCAGTAGTGGTCAGTGTTGCCGCCCACCCGGTAGAGATCCACATTGGGGATGCCCGCCCGGTCCAGAAGGGCCTTGGAGCAGGCAAAGTAGTTGTAGCAGTCCCCCCGGCCCCGGGTAAAGCCCACATAGGCGCCCAGCAGCCAGCTTGATTTGTCCGAGGAACCGACATACTTCACATGGGTGTGGACGTAGTTATAGATAGCCCGGGCCTGCTCCCACTGGGTCATGGAGGGGGAGAGGATCTTGCTCAAAATGCGGTCGGCTTCCTGATCCACCATCTCAGCGGTGACCTCCCGGATGGGGGGAGGTTCTACGGTGGCTTGACCGCCCTCCCCGGACACATCGGCGGTGGGGTCGTCGTCATCCACCCCTGAGACCTGGACAACGGTGACAGTGACGGTGGTCTCTGCCCGGTTGCCGCTCTTGTCCACGGCCCGGTAGGTGACGGGATACTCCCCCGGCTGTCCCAGGTTCACGGCGGAGGCGTCCACTTCCAGCTTTACCTTGCCGTCCACGGCGTCCACGGCAGTGACTCCGGTGCGGTAGGAGATGGTCATACCCACCGCCACCGTCATGTCGTTGGGTCCCTCAATGACTGGGGGATCGACGTCGGGGGGTGGGGGAGTGGGCGTGGGTTCCTGCGTGGGAAGAGGGGGCGGAGAGGGGGTAGGTCCCTCTTGGCCCCAGACCTGGAAAAGATACACCCCCAAGGCGCACAGGACCGCCACGGCGCACAGGACCAGCGCGGCGCTGGCCCCTTTCCTCGGTGCTTTCTTTTTTTCTCTTAGACCGGCTTGAGGCATTTTTTACTCATACCTTTCCAACACGGCGGCTGTCAGGAACGCCGAAAATCCTTGAATAAAAATTTTATCACATTTTTGAAAATTTGACAAGGGGAGAAGGTTTTTTGAACGATTTTGGCGGAGAAAGAAGAAGGGCGTCTATGCTTGACACCACAGGACAGAAACGGTATACTACCTTATGTATGCGCCGAACAGAAAAACCAAATGCCTCGGGGGATGGATATGCAGAACAACGTGCTGAAATACCTGAACCGCATCGTGGAGGAAAAGCCGGACAAGCTGGCCTTCTCCGACGGCAAGGAGGGCCTGACCTTCCGGCAGGTCTACGACCAGAGCCGGGCGGTGGGGACCTTTCTCCACCGGCGGGGGATCTATAAAAAGCCCGTGGTGGTCTTCATGCGCAAGGCCCCCCGGGAGGTGGCCGCCTTCTTTGGGGTGGTCGCCGGAGGCTGTTTCTATGTGCCCATCGACGAGGAGATGCCCGCCGGCCGCATCCAGCTCATCCTGGACAACGTGAGATCCCCTCTGGTCATCTGCGACCGGGACACCATAGAGACGGCAAAGACCTTCCGCCTGGGGGAGGGAGAGGCGGCGCTCTATGACGATATCTCCGCCGGGGCGGCGGACCCTGCCGCCCTGCAGGCCATTTATGAGCGCGCCATCGACACCGACCCCATCTACATCGTCTTCACCTCCGGCTCCACGGGGATCCCCAAGGGGGTGGCGGCCTGCCACCGGTCGGTCATCGACTATGTGGAGCAGCTGTCCGAGATTTTGGAACTTGACGGGGACACGGTCTTCGGCAACCAGACCCCCCTCTACTTTGACGCCTGCCTGAAGGAGCTCTACCCCACCCTGAAATTCGGGGCGACCACCTACCTCATCCCCAAGGGCCTGTTCTCCTTCCCCACAGCCCTGGTGGAGTACCTTAATGAGCATAAGATCAATACCATCTGCTGGGTGGTCTCCGCCCTCACCATGGTCAGCGCCCTGGGGGCCTTTGACCTGGGGAAGCCGGAGTATTTGCGCACGGTGGCTTTTGGAAGCGAGGTATTTCCCATCAAGCAGCTCCGCCTGTGGCGGGAGGCCTGCCCCGGAGCCAGCTTCACCAACCTCTACGGCCCCACCGAGGGCACCGGCATGTGCTGCTATTACCGGGTGGACCGGGACTTTGCAGACAACGAGGCCATCCCCATCGGCCGCAGTTTCCCCAACCGGGAGATCCTGCTCCTGAAGCCGGACAACACCTTGGCCGGACCGGGGGAGGAGGGGGAGATCTGCATCCGGGGCACCTCGGTGACCCTGGGCTACTATAACGACCCGGACCGGACCGCCGCCGCCTACGTCCAGAACCCTCTGAACGCCGCCTACCCCGAGGTCATCTACAAAACCGGGGATATGGGGCGGTATAACGACCGGGGCGAGCTGGTCTTCGTCTCCCGGAAGGACTTTCAGATCAAGCACATGGGCCACCGTATCGAGCTGGGGGAGATCGAGGTCAACGTGAATATGCTCCCCGGGATCCGCATGGCGGCCTGCATCTATGATGGGGAGCGGAAAAAGATCGCCCTCTGGTATGACGGGGACCCCGACGAGAAGGAGCTGACGAAAGAGCTCAAGACCAGGCTGCCCCGGTACATGCTGCCCAACAAGATTTTTAAGGTGGACAAACTGCCCTTCACCGCCAACGGGAAGATCGACCGGGTGGCGTTAAAAAGAATGTATGAGAAAGGATGATCGTATCATGGAAGAACTGCTGGAAATTTTGCGGGACATGCACCCCGACGTGGACTTTGAAACGGAGGAGCACCTTATCGACAACGGGATCTTGGACTCCCTGGATATCGTGAGCCTCATCTCTGAGATCAGCGAGAACTTTGACGTGACCATCACCGCCAAGGACATCCTGCCGGAGAACTTCAACTCCGCCCAGGCCCTCTACGAGCTGGTCCGCCGCCTGGAGGAAGAGGGTTAAATGCTCTTCACCTCCTATGCCTTCCTTGGCTTCACCTTTGGACTGCTGGCGCTCTATTACCTGCTGCCCAAGCGGTGCCAGCAGCCGCTGCTGCTGGCGGCCAACTGCCTTTTCTATCTGGCGGCGGGGCCAAAGTACATCCTTTATATCCTCTTTACCTCCCTCACCGTCTGGTTTGCCGGGGTGAGGATGGGTCTTCATACCCAAAAGACCGCCGCCTACCTGAAAGGGCCGGGGGCGGAGCTTTCCCGGGAGGAGAAAAAGGCGTATAAGGAGGCGGATAAAAAGGTCCGCCGCCGCTGGCTGGCGGGTTGTGTAGTCCTGAATATAGGCATTTTGGCGGTGGTGAAGTACGCCGACTTCCTCCTGGCCAACCTCAACAGCCTGCTCTCCGGCCTGGGCCGGGAGGGGGGGCTGTCCTTTCTGAACCTGGCCCTGCCCCTGGGCATTTCCTTCTATACCTTCGTGGCGGTGGGCTATCTGGTGGACGTGTACCGGGGAACGGTGGAGGCGGAGAGGGACCCCTTCCGCTTTACCCTGTTCCTCTCCTTTTTTCCCCTGCTCATCCAAGGCCCCATCAGCCGCTACGGGGACCTGCGGGAGACCCTGTACAGGCCCCATGACTTCGACAGAAAGCAGGTCTCCTTCGGTCTCCAGCGGATGCTATGGGGCTATTTCAAAAAGCTGGTGGTGGCCGACCGCATCTTGGCGGCGGTGACGGCCATCATCGGGGATGTGGAGACTTACCAAGGGGCCTATGCCGCGGTGGGGATGATTTTTTATACCATCCAGCTCTACGCCGACTTTACCGGAGGCATCGACGTGACCATCGGCCTTGCCCAAGCCCTGGGGGTCCGGGTTCAGGAGAATTTTATCCGCCCCTATTTCTCCAAGTCCCTGAAGGAGTATTGGAGAAGGTGGCATATCTCCATGTGCTCCTGGTTCCGGGACTATCTCTTTTATCCCCTGTCCACCTCCACGGCCATGCGGAGCTTTACCAAATTTACCCGGAGCCATCTGGGCGACAAGGTGGGCAAGCGCCTTCCCGTCTATGTCTCCTCCTTTGTGGTCTGGTTCTCTACCGGCCTCTGGCACGGGGCAAGCTGGAATTTTATCGTCTGGGGCCTTCTCAATTACGGAGTGCTCATGGCCTCCGAGGAATTGGAACCTCTCTACAGCAAATTCCACCAGCGCTTCCCGGTGGACGGGAAGCGCTGGTATAAGCTTTTCCAAGTGGGCCGCACCTTCCTTCTGGTGTGCGTACTGAATATCTTTGACTGCTACGCCAAGTTAGGGGATACGGTGCGGGCCGTGGGGAGCGTATTTACCGTCCGGAACTGGAACGTATTGTGGGATGGGTCTTTGCTCGCCCTGGGCCTTACCGGGCTGGACTACGCCATTCTGGCCCTCGGCTGCGTCCTCATGCTGGGGGTGAGCCTTGTCCAGCGGTCGGGGAGCGTCCGGGAGAAGATCAGCGCCAAACCGTACTGGGTGAAGTTTGCCCTGTGGTACGGCCTGTTTTTGCTGGTCCTTCTCTTGGGAGCCTACGGGGTGGGCTATGACCAGAGCCAGTTCATCTATAACCGCTTCTGAAAGGGAGGTGAGGGCCGGTGAAAAAGAATAAAACTGCCCTTCGGGTCTTGGCCTCGGCCCTTATCGTGGCGGTGAGCCTTGGCCTGTTGCAGCGGCTGTTGGTCCCCAAGTATGTGGACGGCATCGTGGAGGGGGCCTTCGTGGCGGAATATTATAAGGAGGTCAAGGACCATGACCTCCTCTTCGTGGGGGACTGCGAGGTCTACGAAAACTTCTCCCCGGCGGTGCTGTGGCAGGACTTCGGGGTCAACAGCTATATCCGGGGAAGCGCCGAGCAGTATATCTTCCAGTCCTACTACCTTCTGGAGGATGCCTTCCGCTATGAAACGCCCAAGGTGGTAGTGTTCAATATCCAGTCCCTTCAGTTTTCAGAGGCCCAGAGCGAGGCCTATAACCGGATGAGCCTAGAGGGAATGCGGTGGTCCCCCACCAAGGTAAAGGCCATCTTCGCCTCCATGAAGGAGGGGGAGCACTTTTTGGACTATCTCTTTCCCATCCTCCGCTACCACACCCGCTGGAGCCAGCTGGAGAGCACCGATGTGGAGTACCTCTTTGATACCAAGCCGGTGTCCTTTAACGGCTACTATATGCGGGTGGACGCCAAACCCGCTGAGAACGTGCCCACCGGAAAGCCCCTGGCCGATTACTCCTTTGGGGAGAACGCCTGGAAGTATCTGGACAAGATGGTGGAGCTATGCCGGGAGAGGGGGGTGGAGCTGGTCCTCATCAAGGCCCCTAGCCTCTATCCCTACTGGTATCCCCAGTGGGAGGAGCAGGTGGAGGCCTATGCCGCGGAGAAGGGCCTTCCCTACATCAACTTCCTGGAGATCCAGGAGCAGACGGGGATCGACTACCGGACCGACACCTACGACGGCGGCCTTCACATGAACCTGTCCGGGGCGGAAAAGCTCTCCCGCTGGCTGGGGACATGGCTCATGGAGAACACCTCCCTCACCGACCGCCGGGGGGAGGCCGGCCTCTCCGCGCGCTGGGAGGAAAAGCTGGCGGCCTACGAGGCGGAGAAGGCTCGGCAGTACGAATTTTACGGAATAGAGACGGGGAATTGATATGTGCGGCATCTGCGGTATGTTCAACCAGACAAATCCCACCCGCCCGGAGAGGGCGGTACTGGAAAATATGCTCCAAGCCATCCGCCACCGCGGCCCTGACGGCACAGAGAGCCTTCTGTTGGACAACGTGGCCTTGGGCTTCAACCGGCTCAGCTTTCTCGACTTAGAGGGCGGGATGCAGCCCATCCAGAATGAGGACGGGACGCTCTCCATGATCTGCAATGGGGAGGTATTCAACTTCTCCGAGCTTCGCAAGGAGCTGGAGGAGAAGGGACACCAATTCCGTACCAGGACCGATGTGGAGGTGGTCCTCCACCTCTACGAGGAGGAGGGCTTGGATTTTCCCAAGCGGCTCAACGGCCAGTTCGCCATCGCCCTCTATGACGACAGGGAAAAGCGGCTGATCCTCTGCCGGGACCAGATCGGCATTTGCCCCCTCTTCTATACCCTCCACGACGGACGGCTCCTCTTTGCCTCGGAGATCAAGGCCATTCTGGAATATCCCGGAGTGCCCCGAAGGCTTGAGATGAAGGCGGTGGACCAGCTGATGAACTTCCCCGGAGTGGTGTCTCCCACCACCTTTTTTAAGGGCGTCCACGCCCTGCGGGGAGGCCATATGCTGGTGGTCACGGCGGAGGACCTTCGGGACGTGGAGTTCTGGGACCTACGGTATCCCACCGAGGAAGGCCCCGACTTGGGGGAGGAGTATTACGCCCAGACCCTGCGGGAAAAGCTGAAAAGGGCCATCTCCCGCCGCTTGGTGGCCGACGTGCCCATCGGGTTCTACATCTCTGGAGGGCTGGACTCCTCGGTGGTGGCCTGCTACATCGGGAAATTTTTGCTTAACAGCTGCTATTCCTTCTCCGCCGAGATCGGGGAGGGGGAACTGGACGAGAGCCAGTTCCAGCAGATGGTGAAGGAGCGGGTAGGCTCCACCCACTACAAGGTGAAGGTCAACGAGGCCGAGCTCTGGGAGAACCTGGGCAAGGTCATCTACCATGCCGAGTCCGCCGTGAAGGAGACCTACGACGTGGCGGCCTACCTCCTCTCGGGCCTTGTCCAGCAGTCCCCGGCCAAGGCGGTGCTGACGGGCCAGGGCTCCGACGAATTTTTCTGCGGCTATGTGGGCTATATGCTGGACCTGTTCCGCAATATGCAAAAGGGCCGGATGACGGCGGAGGAGCAGGCGGCCAACGAGCTTCTCTGGGGGGACCCCTTCTTCCGCTACGAGCGTATCCACCCGGAGATCCGGAAGATCCACCGCCAGATCTACAGCGCCGGCGTCCGGGGGGAGATCGAAAGCTTCTCCGCCTGGCGGGAAAGCCCCATCGATACCCGGAAGGTGGCGGGCCTCTCTGCCCAAAAGCGGAGAAGCTACATCGACTACAAGCTGCGCCTTTCCGACCACCTGCTGGGGGAGCACGGGGACCGGATGTTCTTCTCCCACTCGGTGGAGGGCCGTCACCCCTTCCTGGACATGGAGCTATTGGACTTTGTAGCCACGATCCCCGACAAGTATAAGCTCAACGGCACCAACGAAAAGTATATCCTCAAAAAGGCGGGGGAGGGCATCGTCCCCGACCCCATCCTGAAGCGGAAGAAGTTCCCCTTCCAGGCCCCCGGTATGTCCGCCATGGTAAAGCGTCCCTCTGTAGGCCCCGACTTCCTCAGCGACGATCTGCTCCGCAAATACGGGGTCTTTGATATAGATTATGTAAACCAGATGAAGAGGGCCTATCAGCAGGAGGATTTTAAGCTCATGGGGGCCTATGAGATCGACTATCTGCTCATCGTGATGACGGTGACCATGCTGTGTGAGCAATATGGGTTGAGTTTGTAAGTGCCCCAAAAGCATAAGGTGATACCGTTTAGTTGATGGGGGACATCAAATTTATCACAGCATAATAGCAAAAGACCATTCTTTTCCTTGGTAAAAGAATGGTCTTTTGCGCTCTCAACCGCTTTGCGGCATTCACTCCTGCTAAGTTCGCTGCGCTCACTAAGCGGGAGTAAACAAGAAAGCCTTTAAGGTTAAGACCGGGTGTTCTCAAGCCCTTGACCTTGGACCTTGGGGGCAAGAACACGGTGGTTAGTGGTAAAACAAACGAACCCCCACGGCGTTACGGAGTAAGCCGTGGGGTAAGCCTTTTACGATAGGAGGGCTTGGAGAGGGGGCCCAAGGAGAGGGGCCCAAGGAGAGGGTTCCAAGGAGAGGGTTCCCAGGAGAGGGGGCCAAGGAGAGGGGGCCAAGGAGAGGGGGCCAACAGGCCCCCGGTTAG
>CANPNN010000045.1 GCA_947575475.1 uncultured Pseudoflavonifractor sp. | reverse complement strand
CCCTCGCTGCGGATGACCCGGGCCACCGCGTCGTCGATGAGGGTATAGAAGTAGGTAATGCCCGCCGTTTCAAACTTCTCCTTGTACCCCGCGTCAAAAACCTCTTGGAAAATGTCCTTGAACCGGTGATCATACTGCTTGGAGATGGTATCCTTGGTGGCAAACCAAAGGTCCTGTCTGCTATCCAAGGCATATTGAAAGCAGGAATGGGCAAAGGAAGTGATGGATCTGTCGGTATTATACTGCCCCTGCAGCACCCCCGGCGCGGTAAAGTCAAAAATAGTCTGGCGGGTCTCCTTGCCGTCCGCCGCCGTGAATACCAGCTCCGCCTTCCCCGGCCCCTTGGGCTGGAACTCACTGTTTTTATACACATCCCCGTAGGCATGACGGGCAATGGTGATGGGCTTTTTCCAGTTCTTCACCACCGGGGAGATCCCCTTGACCATGATGGGAGCGCGGAACACCGTGCCGTCCAAAATGGCCCGGATGGTGCCGTTGGGACTTTTCCACATCTGGGAGAGCTGATACTCCTCCACACGCTGGGCATTGGGGGTGATGGTGGCGCACTTCACCGCCACGCCGTATTTCTTGGTGGCCTCGGCGGAATCCACCGTCACCTGATCCCGGGTCTTCTCCCGGTGGGGGAGGCCCAGGTCGTAATACTCGCTCTTCAGGTCAATGTAAGGCTCCAGCAGCTCCTTTTTGATATCCGCCCAGAGGATGCGGGTCATCTCGTCCCCGTCCATCTCCACCAGCGGGGTGGTCATTTTGATCTTATCCATATCCAGAAAAGCCCCCTTTGCCATTTGC
The DNA here is from genome assembly GCA_947575475.1 of uncultured Pseudoflavonifractor sp. The sequence continues at coordinate 8,199 of CANPNN010000045.1, read as the reverse complement.
CCCAGTTTACCACGCGCAGCCACCCCAGTCAACCGTTTCCACCCCGGCGCATAGGATGGGGAAACTTGTAAGCTGAGGTGAAAACCCCATGTGGAAAAAATGTCTTCTTCTCCTTCTCTGCGCCCTCTTTCTCCTGCCCGCGGCCCGGGCGGTGGAGGGGATGGACGTCAGCGTCTTCCAAGGGGAGGTGGATTTTACCGCCGCCCGACAGGGAGGGATCGAATCGGTCTATATCCGCGCCAGTTACGGCCTGCAGGGAGTGGACCAGCGCTTCGCCCAAAACTGCGCATACGCCGACGCCGCGGGACTCCCCTTCGGCCTATACCACTACCTGAACGCCTCCACCCCCGACGCCGCCCGCCGGGAGGCGGAGCACTTTGTCTCCCTGATCCGTTCCAAAAATTATACCTGCCGCCCTGTGCTGGACTTTGAGGGGCACGGAGACCTCACTGCCGCCCAAGCCACCGCGGTGGCCCTGGCCTTCTTGGAGCGGGTAGAGGAACTGACGGGCCAAAGGCCTATGATCTACGCCGACCACTCCACCGCCTCCTCCCAGCTTGGTCCGGCGGTGGCGGAGTACCCCCTGTGGCTGGCCCAGTGGGGCGTGGAGCAGCCCAGCTTGGAGGGGACCCCTTGGGGGGAATGGACCGGGTGGCAATACACCGACCGGGGCCTGGTCCCCGGCGTTACGGGCTATGTGGACCGGGACAAATTCACCGACGGCATCTTTCTCCAAGAGGAGGATCAGACCTTCCCCTACACGGTCCGCCGGGGCGACACTCTCTGGGCCTTGTCCCGGCGGTTCGGAACTACCATCCCCATCTTGGTGGATCTGAACCATATTTCAAACCCCAATTTAATTTATGTAAACCAAATACTCCGCATACCCGGCGCCGCTCCCATAGAGAAAACATATACTGTTCAGCCTGGAGATACCCTCTGGGGGATTTCCCAGCGGTATGGAGTTACGGTAAACCAAATCGTTCAGCTCAACAACATTCCAAATCCCGACCTTATCTATCCCGGGCAGATTTTCCGCCTGCCCTGAGTAAGGATCCCCCCGCGCAGGGCAAACGGGCTCCGCCTCCAAGCGAGGCGGAACCCTTTCCCGCAGTCTTTTCACCTCACTGCGGCAGCGAAAGATCTCCGCAGAATGCGGGGCGCATTCCTTCCCTTTCCTTCTCCCGCTCCTCCATCAACGCCTCTGCCAGCTCTCCCCGGTTCAGGACCGCCCCCTCCTTCACCCCCGCGCTCAGCAGTGTCCCCGCCGGGGACGCCGCCCGCTCCTTTTCTCCCCGATATCGCCCCAGCACCAGCTCCAGCTGTCCCCAGGTCACCGCCTCCTGGGGCCGAAAAGTACCGTCTCCATACCCCTCCCACAGCCCCCGGCTCTCTCCCCACACCACCGCCATGGTGTAATACTTCCCCGGCTCCACATCCTGAAAAACGCTGTCCCCCAGCACCTCCGGCTCCTCCGCCATACGCCAGACCATAGTGGCCGCCATGGCTCTTGTGGCGGGGAGTTCCCCGCCGAACTCTGTCTCGGTCATTCCGTGGACCAAGCCGTTGCGGTAACCGTACTGGGCCCCGTCATACCACCGCTCTCCAAACGCGATATCCGCAAACGGCTCCTCCGCAGGCAGGGCGTCCGGAAGAGGGATCTCCTGCGGCACCCGGCGGTAGCACTCTCCCACCCCCAGGCACAGCGCCGCCGCCAGTACCGTCCGCCAAAGCCATTCCCGCATTTCCGCCATCCCCTTTCCTTTCCCAGTATTCCCACGCAGAGAAAAATTGACTCCTCCCCCTTGCTTTTTCGTGAAGGCAGTCTTATAATAGGGAAAATTTAAGTGGAAAAGGAGCCGATGACCATGCTGAAGACCGTCATCCCCACCGGGTACGCCCCCTCTCTCAACCTTTACGACACCCAAAAGGCCATCGGTCTCCTCAAGCGGGTCTTTGAGGACACTCTGGCGGGAGCCCTGAACCTGCGCCGGGTCTCCGCACCCCTTTTCGTTCAGGCCGCCACCGGCCTGAACGACGACCTCAACGGCGTGGAACGGCCCGTCTCCTTCGACGTACCCTACGCCAAGGCCGACGCCCAGGTGGTCCACTCCCTGGCCAAGTGGAAGCGCATGGCCCTCTACCGCTACCATTTCTCGGTGGGGGAGGGCCTTTACACCGATATGAACGCCATCCGCCGGGACGAGGAGCTGGACAATCTCCACTCGGTCTATGTGGACCAGTGGGACTGGGAGAAGGTCATTGCCCCCCGGGACCGGAACAAGGAGTATCTGCACCGGACAGTGGAGGCCATCGCCCAGGCCATCCGGGAGACCCAGGACACCCTGCGCTCCGCTTTCCCCGTCCTTTGCAAACTGCCCAGGGTGGACGACAGGGTCAGCTTTGTCACCGCTCTGGAGCTGGAGGAGAAGTGGCCTGACAAGACCCCCAAGGAGCGGGAGAACCTTTGGGTGAAGGACCACCCCCTCACCTTCCTCATGGGCATCGGCGGAGCCCTGAAGTCGGGCAAGCCCCACGACGGCCGGGCCCCCGACTATGACGACTGGACCCTGAATGGGGACATCCTGGTCTGGAACAGCATACTGGGCAGCGCCTTTGAGCTCTCCTCCATGGGCATCCGGGTAGACCCGGAGGCCATGGACCGGCAGCTCACCGTCTCGGGCCACGACGAGCGGCGGACTCTGGAGTTCCACAAGCTCCTTCTGGAGGGCAAGCTGCCCCTCACCATCGGCGGCGGCATCGGCCAGAGCCGGCTGTGCATGTATCTTCTGGGCCGGGCCCACATCGGGGAGGTGCAGGCGGGCATCTGGGACCGGGACGCCATAGATGCCTGCGAGGCCGCCGGGGTCATCCTTCTATAAAATATCCGTCAAAAAAGCTCCTCCGACTGTTGGTCGGAGGAGCTTTTTCCTTGTCCTTCAAGTATACGCAGCACATCGTCCGCAAGCTCTTCTCTCCCCCACCAGAAGGAGAGAAAACAGTCATCGATCCACAGCCATGACCCGCCGTATGGTCTTCAGCAGCTGTTCCAGATCCACCGGCTTGGCCAGATGAGCGTTCATCCCACTCTCGCCGGACTGCTTTTTGTCCTCTTCCGAAGCGTTGGCAGAGACAGCGATAATGGGGAGCGCGGAGTGGGCGGGATCCGGCAAGGCCCGGATGGATCGGGCGGCCTGACAGCCGTCCATGACAGGCATCTGAATATCCATCAGGATCAGCCCGTACTCTCCGGGCTGAGACGCGCCCACCATATCCACCGCCTGCCGGCCGTGGACGGCGCTCTCCACCTGAAAGCCCTCGCTCTCCAGAAGCTCCCGCAGGATCTCCCGGTTGAGGCTGTTGTCCTCCACCACCAGGACCTTCCCCGGAAAGTCCGTCCCCGGCAAGAGCACGTCTCCCCCCTGGGCGGGCGGCTCCTGGACCAGGCGCAGCGTCAGCGTCACATAGAAGCAGCTGCCTTTCCCCGGGGTGCTGTCCACCGAGATCTCCCCTCCCATGAGCTGGGCCAGACCCCGGGCGATGGGCAATCCCAGCCCGGTGCCGGGGACCCCGCTCAAGGTCGTGTTTCTCTCCCGTTCAAAGGGGGCAAACAGCCGCTTCTGGAAGCTTTCCCCCACTCCGATCCCCGTATCTCTCACCGCTAAACGGTAGATCCCATATCCCGCAGCCGCCCCCTCCAGTTCCCTCACGATCAGCTTCACCATACCTCCGGCAGGGGTATATTTAATGGCGTTATCCGCAAAAAGGGTGAGGATCTGTTCCAGCTTTCCCCGGTCCCCGTAAACCGCGGAACGGCTCACACCGGAGATATCGAGGCTTAGGTCCAGCCCTTTTTTCTCCGCCCGGCTCCCAAGGGCCGCCTGAACGGCCCGGGCTATCTCCGCCAAGTCGCAGGGCTCCTCCTCCAGCTGGACCCTGCCCGATTCCACCTGGGTCAACTCCAGCACGTCGTTTACCAGGTGGAGCAGCTGATTGCCCGCCTTTTCGATCATCGCCAGATACTCCTCCAGCCTCTCCGGCTCCTCCAGATGCTTTCTGGCCAGGGCGGTAAAGCCCAGGATGGCATTCATCGGGGTGCGGATATCGTGAGACATGTTGGCCAGGAAGGTACTGCGGGCAACGGCCGCCGACCGGGACTGTTTCAGGGCGCTCTCCAGCGCCTCCCGCTGGCGCAGTCCGTTCCGGATCATCTCGTCTACACTGCGGGCAGCCATGATCACCTGCTCCGCCGGTCCCCCCTCCCCCACGTTCACCATATGGAGCTGGAGATACTCCACCCGCTCCCCCTCCAACACCCGGTAGGTCACATCAGAGATGCCGCGGCCATGCAGCCTGTCCCGGATCCCCTCCACGGTGAGGGTCCGGGACAGTAGCTCCCTGTCCTCGGGGTGGACCCAGGACCCAATATATCCATCGGCAAACCCCGAAAAGGTCCGGGTCCGGCATTCCTTTTCAAACTGGCACTCCACTCGTCCGCTGGAGCGGTATGTCTGGATCGTGTTCTTCTTCAGATCCAGATAGAAAATGGATTCATAATCCAAGCTAAGCCCCTCAATGACCTCCAGCCGCCGAAGATTCTCCCCGTTGAGCCCCTCCAGCTCCTGGTGATACTCCTCGATCCGGCTGAGGAGACTGCTCTCCCGCTGGAGACGCTGTGCATATTTTTCCGTCACGTCCCCCACAAAAACGCAGAATACATTCCCTTCCTCACTGCGGATAAAATGACCGTAATCCTCCAGCCAGCGGACCTTGCCGTCTTTACGGATGATACGATATTCCACATAGTCCAGATCATACTGGCTGTTGGCGATCTGCTCCCGGATGCTCTCCTCCACTTCATCCAGATCCTCCGGGTGGACGATCCCCCGGAAGGAGTTGCCCGTAAGGGCGCGGAATTCCTCCATGGTGTCGCAGAGAAATATCCGCAGCAGGGCCTCGTTGGCATAGAGGAGCTCCTCCCGCCCCTCCGCCCGGTAAATGAAAAAGCCTCCCGGCATCCAGTCGGTCAGCTTGTGCAGCTGCCAGGAAAAATTCTCGCTCTCTTCCCCCTTGTCCTCAAAGGCCATATAGCGGATCAGATCAGCGTTCATCCTCTGCTTCCCCTCCTCTGTGCGGTCATTGCTTTTCCATCCCGGTATTTCTTTTCCCATTATAGCAGACGGGTGAAAAAAGTGGTAGCTTTTTTCTCTCTGCCGAGATCCACACCTTCCTCTCCCTTCCCGCATAGGATAATCCAGAAATCAGAACGGAGGAAACGCCTATGCGGGAACGTTTGAATTTCTGGGTCATCGGTGGGGACCCACGACAGGCCGCCTTGGCCAAAGCTCTCAACGAGGATGGACACACCGTACATACTTTTGCCCTGGAACACGGGATGGAGTCTTCCCTTTGCGCTGACAGTCTCGCAGGGGCAGCTATCGCCGACTGCGTCATTCTCCCTCTGCCCGCCGTCAATGGGGAGCTGATCAACGCCCCCCTCTCAGACCGGCGGCTCTCCCTGGCCGATACGCTGGCCGCCCTGCGCCCCGGCCAGCTCCTCTGCGCCGGCCGGGCCTCTCCCCTCCTTCAGGAGGAAGCGGCAAAACACGACCTCCGCCTGGTAGACTACTTTGCCCGGGAGGAACTGGCCATCGCCAACGCCGTCCCCACCTCCGAAGGGGCCATCCAGATCGCCATGGAGGAGCTGCCCATCACCCTCCACGGCGCCCGGGTGCTCGTCATCGGAGCGGGCCGGCTGGGAAAGGTCCTTTGTCAGCAACTCAAGGGTCTGGGCGCCGGAGTGAGCCTTGCCGCCCGGAAGTTTTCCGACCTGGCTTGGGCTCAGGTCTGGGGCTGCGGGGCCGAGCGGTCCGACCAGCTTTCAGGCTGGCTGTGCTCCTATGACCTCATCATCAACACCGTCCCAGTTCCCATTCTGGGCCGGGAGGAGCTCTCCGACCTGAAACCGGGCTGCCTCGTCATCGACCTGGCCTCCAAGCCGGGAGGGGTGGACTTTTCCGCCGCCTCCGACCTGGGGGTGAAGGTCATCTGGGCCCTCTCCCTCCCCGGCAAGACCGCCCCCGTCACCGCGGGTCTCGCTATCAAGGCCGCCATCTATAACATATTGACCGAGTTAGGAGTATGACTATGAATGAAGCTCCCTGCCGCGTCGGCTTTGCCTTTTGCGGCTCCTTCTGTACATTTTCCACCGCCATGTCCGCTCTGGAGGCGGTAAAGGCCCGCTTTGGGGACGTGACCCCCATCGTCTCGGAGAACTCCGCCGCCCTGGATACCCGCTTCGGCGAGGCCCACAACTGGCTGCGGGAGATGGAGCGGATCTGTGACAAGCGGGTCATCGACACCCTCCCCAAGGCCGAACCCATCGGCCCCAAAAAGCTGCTGGACGCCCTGGTCATCTGCCCCTGCACGGGCAACACCCTGGCCAAGCTGGCCACAGGGGTGGCCGATACCACCGTCACCCTGGCGGCCAAAGCCCATCTCCGCAACGGCCGGCCCCTGATCCTGGCCGTCTCCACCAACGACGCCCTGGCGGGAGCCGCCAAAAACATCGGGGCCCTGCTGGATAAAAAGCACGTCTACTTCGTCCCCTTCCGCCAGGATGATCCGGTGGGAAAGCCCACCTCCCTGGTGGCAGACTTCTCCCTGGTGGCCGACACGGTCTCCGCCGCTCTGGAGGGCCGTCAGCTCCAGCCCCTGGTGCTGGGTCCCAAGGAATAAATACAAAAACCGGGCCGCAGCAGCGGCCCGGTTTTCCGTCTCATTTCAGATTCCGGAGATGGAGATAAACTGTATTTTTACTGATCCTTAGCGCCTGGGCCGCCTTCGCTACCCCGTCCTTCAGATTGAAGATCCCCTTGGCCTCCAGCCGGCGGACCATCTCCTTATTCTTGTTGGACGCCGTAACAGTCTCGTCAGCCTCCACCTGCCGGCGCACCTCGGCCACCGCGTTGCCGATGAGCTCGTCCACGTTGTCGGTAAAGGTCTCGGCGTGCTGCTCCCCCCCCTCGGTGGGCAGGGGAACAAAATCCCCGATCACCTGGCGGAAGGGGGTATTCAGATAGAAGTTCATACACAGCAGCCCGATGATCCGGCCCCCCTCCCCCAAAACGGGGATGGTGGAGCTTTTCAGGGGCTCCCCCCGCCGGTTCTGGGTGAAGTAGGTGACCGCCTTTGGCTCCCCCCCCTGGGAACGGATCTTCTCCAGCATGGAAAGGGCCAGATCGGTGATAGGGGCTCCCTCCACCCGGCTGGTGTGGTAGCCGTTGACGATCTTGATCACCGAGTGGTCATAATCCTCCAGGCTGTGGAGCACCATCTCATACCCCTCCCCGAAATAGGAGGAAAACCCGTCCAGTACGGCCTTATAGGACTCCAATATGGCCCGGTCCACCGGGGTCAACGCCATCTGTTCGCTCATACTTCACCTCCCATTGGGCTGTTATTTCTTTCATATTATAGAATATATTTCCGTGAAAGGCAAGAAAAAGACGCTCCCCGTCCTATGGACGGGGAGCGTCTCTTGTCTTCTTATCTCTTAGGGTAGCTCTTTAATGCCTCGCAGAGACGGTCAATGGCTTTGTCATATATACTCTCCTCGTTTACACAGCCAAAAACCAGCCTCAGATGGTCTCGCCCGTTGACCGGGCCAAACGCCGCCCCATTATTGACCAGAACCTGGGCGTTCTCCTTCAAATAGCGAATCACCTCAGTTCCAGTCCCCAACTGTGATGCATCGATCCAGAATTGAAACCCAGCTTGGGGCAGGGTCACGGCCAGTCCTGGCACACGACACAGCCGCTCATAGGTACTGTTTCGCCGGATCTCCAACCGCCGTTTATTCTCCTCCAACAGTCGGTCATCCCGCAAAGCCGCCTCCGCTCCCACTTGGGCGATATTGGCCGCCCCACCCATTAACGCCGGGATCCTTCCCAGCAGCGCATCCAAAACCGGGGTGTCAGCCACCATATACCCTACTCGCAGCCCACACAGGCCCCATCCTTTCGATACCGTAAACAGGGATACCGTCCGCTCCCACATTCCTGGCTCCGCTGCTGGCCACAATAACTTTCCGTCATCATAGACGTAGTCATCAAAGGCCATGTCGCACAACAGAATCAGATCATGACGGACTACAAACCGACACAGGTCTCGAAGCTCCTCAGCGGAATAGATTGTCCC
>CANPNN010000044.1 GCA_947575475.1 uncultured Pseudoflavonifractor sp. | reverse complement strand
GAGGTCTGCTCCTGCTCCAACCTGGGGGACGCCCAGGCCCGGAGACTTCGCATCCGCTACAAGGACGCCGAGGGCAAGACACAGCTGGCCCACACCCTGAACAACACCTGCGTGGCGCCCCCCCGGATGCTCATCGCTCTGCTGGAGAACAACCTGCAGGCCGACGGAAGCGTGAAGATCCCCGAGGTGCTGTGGCCCTACATGGGCGGGAAAAAGGTGCTGGAGCCCAAGAAGAAATAAGAAACCGCCTGCAGGAGAGGGGACTTCCCCTCCCCTGCGGTTTTCGGGACAGCTGACAAAAGCGGGATGTTTCACGTGAAACATTTTGGGAGGGAGGCCCCTATGAGACGTTTTTTCTCTCTCGCTTTGGCGCTGGCGTTGGCCCTCCCCCTCCCCGCTTCGGGGGCGGAGGCCACCGGGTTCGTGGACGTGCACCCTGGGGACTGGTTCGCCCCCTACGTGGAGGTGTGCGTAGACCGGGGACTGATGAAGGGTACCGGTGAGGGGCGGTTTTCCCCGGAGGCCACCTTGAATGACGCCGAGTGTATGACCCTGGCCTGGCGGCTCTATGATATCCAGCGGGGCGGGGACGGGAGCGTGGAGGCCGCGCCGGAGGATTGGGGGCGGCTGACCCTCACCGCCCAGGACGGCACCGTGATCCGGACCTATACCGGGGATGTGGGCCAGGGGTGGAATAAGGACGGGTGGCACCTGGGTATTCCTTTGGAGAAAGAACGGGAGGCCTGGGGCCAGGAGACCGCTCCGGGCATGACCGCCACCCTGACCGGAGAGGGATTCTCCTACGAGGGCATTCTCTCTTTGAGCAACTATTTTGAGGAGCCCCTGACCTTTACCGTTTCTGATGACTCCTGGGAAATCGAACGGCTTTTGGAACGAACGGTCCCCGGGCCGGGCAAGTGGTGGCGGGATGTGTGCTATGCCATTGAGCGGCGGGGACTTGGCGAGGTGTTCGACCCGAAGCTCTTTCAGGAGATCCCCGCCGACCGGGATTTCTTTGCCGGGCAGCTTGCCGCCGCGGTGGGGGAACTGGAGGAAATCAATGAAATCTCCTCCCTGCCCGACTGCTCTGAGGAGCAGGTTTTGGGGCTCTACCGGGCGGGGATCCTCACCGGGTTTGACCCCAGCGGCACCTTCCACGGCCAGGCCGCCCTCTCCCGGGCAGAGGCCGCCGCTATGGCGGCCCGGGTGCTGGAGCCCTCCCTGCGGCTGGCCTTCTCCCCCGCTCCTCTGCCTACCGAGGGGTATACCCTGACCTATCTGATGGACGGAAGCCCCAACTGCGGGGTGACCTATCCGGTGTGTATCTTGTCCGCCTCGGCGGATCAGGAGGCCAGCGGGCTGCTGACCCTGGACGGGCAGCTGCTGCCCTGGCCGGAGAGGGGGGTCCCCTCCTACGGTCTGGAGGAGATGGGGGCCTATGTGAAGATCGCCCCCTATACGGGGAAGGACCCCTACAGCACCTCGCCGGGGATGATGGACGCCAGCGGCGACTGGGTGGTGGAGCCGGGGATCTATTACCAGGTGTGGCCTGTGGAGGATGGGTTTGTCGCCTACACCGGGGACTGGCCGGAGTGGCAGGGCTATCGGCTGGACCTGGCGGGCCGGGTGGTGGAGGAGCTGGGAACCACCAACACATCGCCGGAGCCTCCCGGAGGCTGGGAGAACTATACCGTCCCCGATCTTCACAGCTGGGACGGGCTGACGCCCCACCGGCACGGGGTGACGGAGGGGACCTACTATGTCAGCTCCGACGGCACCGCCGCCAGCGAGATGTTTGACTGGGCCGGGGCCATCGGCCCTGACGGGCAGGGGTTCGTGGGAAAAGACGGGAAAATCTACCGGATCGAGTTTGAGCGGTAGGCCCGTTTGTCCTTTGGAGTGCGCACGGCGGGCCATGCGCCTCTCCCCTCCTCCGGCTTAGAGACAGAAGGGACTACTTTTGTAGACATTGCCCCAGAAGAAGACCGGCGTGTCTCCTAAATAGGGGGGTGCGCGCGGCAGGGCCAAAGAAAGCAGGCAGGAAAACGGAGGTATTACAGATGAGAGAGAAAAGCAAGGGATTCCTGGGGGAGTTCAAGCAGTTTATCGCCCGGGGAAACGTGATGGACATGGCCGTGGGCGTTATTATCGGCGGGGCCTTTTCCGCCATCACCACCTCCCTGATCAATGATGTCATCATGCCCTTGCTGGGGATCTTTACCGGATCCATCTCCTTTGCCGAGATGGCGGTGGAGGTCAATGGGGCAGTCATCGGTTACGGGAACTTTATTCAGGCGGTGCTCAACTTCCTGGTGATGGCCTTTGTGGTGTTCTGCCTGGTGAAGGCTATGAACTCCTTTCACCGGAAGAAGGAGGAGGCCCCTACCGAGCCCGCCCCTGAGCCGGAGCCTTCCAATGAGGAGAGGCTGCTGGCGGAGATCCGGGACCTGCTGAAAAAGTAAGAAGGAAAAGCTAAAAGCTGTTTTGCAGCAGACGGTCCTTAAAATGGTCCCAAAGCCGGATCTTTTGCTTTTCGCCTTTTATTCTCCCGGGGAGGTACGTCAAATGGATGAAAATAAGATCCCAAAAGAGGAAGCGCCCATCAAACCCGTAAAGTGGGCTACGCCCGTTCAACGGTTGTGGGCCTGGGTGGGGGTGGTGTACATGGTCATTTTGGTACTGCTGTCCACCTTCGCATTGGCCCATGGCTTTTACCTTCAGGGCATTGGGGGGCTCATGGTCTCCCCCGCTCTCTGCGGTCTGGGCGGGACTGTGATCCTGCGCTACCGGCAGGGCGTGGGCCGGGGCGGACTGCCTGCCTGCGCGGCCATTGCCGGGGCCAGCTTTCTTCTGGCGGTCTGGAACGTGGTCCGCGGGCTCCCCACCCTGCTGGAGCAGCTGTGAGGTGAAACTATGAAGGATATTCTGAACCAGGGTCTCCGGGATATGGGGATCACCCCGCCCGAGGACGCTGTGGACAAGCTGTGCCGGTACGGCGAGCTGCTGTTGGAACAAAACCAGGTGATGAACCTGACCGCCATTACCGAACCGGATCAGGTGGCAAGACTGCACTTTCTGGATTCTGCCGCCATTCTGTCCTGGTGCTCCGCCCACCCGCCCTGCCAGCTTGCCCACAGATCGCTGGTGGACGTGGGTACTGGGGCCGGATTTCCAGGGATGGTGCTGAAGATCCTGGAGCCCTCCCTCCGCCTCACCCTGGTGGACAGTCTGGGAAAAAGGCTGGTCTGGTTGGAGAATGTGTGTAAGGCGCTTTCCCTTGACGAGGTTTCGTGCGTCCACGCCCGGGCGGAGGAGCTTGCCCTGGCTTCCCCCTTTCGGGACGGGTTTGATGTGGCTGTGTCCCGAGCGGTGGCGGCCTTTCCCGCCCTATGCGAGCTGTGCCTGCCCTATGTAAAGCCCGGCGGGGTGTTTTTGGCCATGAAAAGCGTGGAGAGCGGCCCCGAGGTGGAGGGTGGCAGAAATGCCGTGAAGCAATTGGGGGGCAAGCTCTTTGAGGCATGGGACTACAATATTCCCGGGGCGGGGGTGACCCACCGGATCGTGGGTGTGGAAAAGATCGCCGCCACGCCCAAGGGCTTTCCCCGGAACTGGGGAAAGATCAAGCGGTCGGCGCTGTAAAGGCCGCCTTCCGCACCTGTGGGTCTTTCACCTGCGGAATTTTTGGGGAAAATCGCAAAAACCGTTGATATAGACGGGAGTTTCGTGATATAATGTTTTTTACTTGGGAGGTTTTTCAACTATGGCTACTGTGATCGCTGTCACCTCCGGCAAGGGGGGGACAGGCAAAACCTCTCTCGTTGGGGCCGTAGGCTCCTGTCTGGCGGCGCTGGGGCACTCCACCCTGTGCATCGACATGGACGTGGGACTGCGGAACCTGGATCTGACTCTGGGGCTCTCCGACCGGGCGCTGATGGATTTTACCGACGTGGTGGAGAGCCGATGCTCTCTGGAGAAGGCCGTGGTGGAACACCCCGAGATCCGGGACCTGTTTTTGCTCACCGCCCCCTTCTCCCTCCCCACGGGGATCCCGGAGGAGGCTATGCGGGATCTTTTGCGGCAGGCCAGGGTCCTTTACGACTATATTTTGCTGGACGCCCCCGCCGGACTGGGCGAGGGGTTTCGTCTGGCTGTCTGCGGCTGCGACAGGGCCATCGTGGTGTCCACGACGGATGCCTCCGCCCTGCGGGACGCCCAGCGAACGGTATCTGAGTTGAGCCGGCTGGGGGTCGAGCAGATCCATCTGGTGGTCAACCGGGTCCAGCCCAAGCTGCTGCGGAAGCTCCGCACCACCATTGACGACGCCATGGACACGGCGGGACTTCCCCTGCTGGGGGTCGTACCTGAGGATAATCTGGTGATGCTCTCCGCCAACCAGGGGCGGCCCCTGATCCTGTGCGCCAATAAGGGTGCGGCGGTGGGATACCGGAATATTGCTTTCCGCATTGAGGGCCGGAAGGTCCCGGTCATGGGGTGGTGACCCTCCAGCCGCTTTTTCAGGCAATGAAACAAATTTTTATATGAAAGGAAGGGATTGGGATTGAATATTGCGCTGCTTTGTCACGACCACAAAAAAGAACTGATGGTACAATTTTGTCTTGCCTACTCGGGCATCTTGGCCAAGCACCACATTTGCGCCACCGACTCCACCGGTCGACTGGTGGCCGAGGCTACGGGGCTGCCCATCACCCTGTACCTCTCCCATGAGCACGGCGGGAGCCAGCAGATCGGGGCCCGGATCGCCTACAACGAGATCGATATGGTGCTCTTTTTTACCGATCCCCAGACCCACGAGTTGGACGAGGACCTGGACTATATCACACGGCTGTGCGACCAGTACAACATCCCCTTTGCCACAAATGTGGCCAGCGCTGAAATGCTCATTATGGGCCTGGCCCGGGGCGATCTGGACTGGCGCGATATCGTCAAGACCAACCATAGTCCCCTTCTCCCTTGACAGACGGGGGATCTTGGAGTAAGCTTTCTGCTGAGCACAGCTTCTTTGCGCTGTGCTGATCCAGACATTGTACCGCGAGGAACGGGCATGAGTAACGGCACACCGCCGAACAGAGAGGGACCCCCTGGCTGGAAGGGTCCTGCGGCAAGGAGTTGCGAAAGACGGCCCGGGAGCGGGGACGGAGACGTCCACGGTTCCCTTCCCGTAACAGAAGGCCAGAGGGCGGCGGAACTTCCGCCGCTGAACATGGGTGGCACCACGAAAGCAGACGCTTTCGTCCCGTGAAGCTTCTCTCCTCCAGGGAGAGGACGGCGGGATGAGAGCGTCTTTTTTTCAGGGAGGAGATTTTTTTATGAATGACTGGCTGTATGTTATGGTCATCAAAAAGACAAAAACCTATAATCGGCTTACCCGAGCAGCAGTGGAGCGGCATGTGGCTAACCTGCGGTCCCTGGACGAGGGGGGGCACCTGACCCTGGGCGGGGCTTTCAAGGGGTACCCGGGCGTTGCCGGCATGTATATTCTCAAGGCCGGGAGCTATGAGGAGGCCGAGGCCCTCTGTCAGGCGGAGCCCCTTGTTTTGGAAGGGTTTGCCAGCTATGAGCTCAGGGCTTTGCAGGTGGCCAGCAGTGAGAATAACTATCTGCTCTCCTGATACATGATCTCCCACAGAACAGGGCCGGGCGGCCCCTTTGGAAAGGATGTTGTACAATGGAACGAGTAAAGGCACGGACCTTGTCAGGGTTTATGGAGCTGCTGCCCCGGCAACAGGCCCAGTTCGAGCGGGTGAAGGGGGTTTTGGAAGAGACCTACGCCCGGTACGGGTTCACCCCTCTGGACACCCCGGCCATTGAGGCCAGCGAGGTGCTTTTGGCTAAGGCGGGGGGCGAAACAGAAAAGCAGATCTACCGCTTTACCAAGGGGGATACCGACCTGAGCCTCCGGTTTGATTTGACGGTCCCCCTGGCAAAATATGTGGCCCTCCACCAGAATGAGCTGGCCTTCCCCTTCCGGCGGTATCAGATCGGCAAGGTCTACCGGGGGGAGCGGGCCCAGCGGGGCCGGTTCCGGGAGTTTTATCAGGCGGATATTGACGTGATCGGGGACGGCTCGCTGGATATTATCAACGAGGCCGAGATCCCCGCCATCATCTACCAGACCTTCACCGCTTTGGGGCTGAAGCGGTTCCGCATCCGGGTCAACAACCGGAAGGTCCTCAACGGGCTTTTCGCCGTGCTGGGGCTGGAGGATAAGGCCGAGGACGTGATGCGGACCATCGACAAGCTGGAGAAGATCGGCGCCGAGAAGGTCACCGCCATTCTGGTGGACGATTTTGGGGTGGCTACAAACATCGCCACACAACTGCTTGGGATCTTGGGAGCAGAGGACCCCCTGGCGGCTTTGGAGCCCTTCAAAGGGAAAAATGAGCTCTTTGACAAGGGCGTGGAGGAGCTGAACACTGTAGTCAAGTACCTGGGGGACTTCGGGGTCCCTGAGGACCACTTTATGGTGGACCTGACCATCGCCCGGGGACTGGATTACTACACTGGGACGGTGTACGAGACGGTGCTGCTGGACCATCCCGAGGTGGGAAGCGTCTGCTCCGGCGGGCGATATGATAACTTAGCGGAATATTATACCGAAAAACAACTCCCCGGCGTAGGTATTTCCATCGGGCTGACCCGGCTTTTCTATGTGCTCCAGGAGCAGGGCATGCTGAACGAGGCTCTGCCCACCGCCCCCGCCGACGTTTTGATCCTGCCCATGACCGAGGACCTCTCCCCCGCCATCGCCTTCGCCACCGCCTGCCGGGGCGCGGGGGTAAGGGCCCAGCTTTACACTGAGCCCAAAAAGTTCAAGGCCAAGATGAACTACGCCGACCGGATCGGGGTCCCCTATGTGGCCTTCCTGGGGGAGGACGAGGTGGCAAACGGTGTGGTCTCCCTGAAGGACATGGTCTCCGGAGAGCAGGAGAAGGTGGCCCTGGAGGCCGCCCCCGGTTGGCTGAAGGAAAAAGTAACGTCCCTTTCCGCCGGCGCGCCGGTAAAGGAGTAAAGGGAAACGCACCCCATGTTTTTTGTTTCTCCATCTGATTTGGGAGGTGTCGTCGATGAAAAAGCGGCTGGCCTGCCTGTTTTTGGGGCTGACACTCTGTTTCGGGCTGCGCCCGGCGCTTGCTGCGGAGGCCGGAGTCTTTTCTGATGTAAGGGACAGCGACTGGTTTGCCCCCTATGTCCGGGTCTGTGTGGACCACGGGCTCATGGAGGGCACCGGGGCGGGGCGATTTGAACCTGACCGGGAGCTGACCCTGATGGAGGTTTGGGCTCTGGAGGCCAAGCTGGAGGCCTGGGCCCGGGGAGAGTCCGTTCCCCACTTCCCTGTCGTTTCTCTTTCTGATTTGGCTGTTTTCTACGATGGGACAGGCGCCCCGGCTGGGAACCATCGGAGACTGTATCTATGAGCCAAAGGTCTATTACGGATACAACACCTTCTATTTCACTCTGCCCCAGGAGCTGCAGGTCCAGGCCGGGGAAGGGGCAGTCACTTTGGAGCTGAATCTGGACGTCCTGAAGGCCTGGCCCAAGGACCCGCTGGAGGAGTTCCGCCCCCTGCCGGAGGGGAGCGTACGCTACGAGGGTGGCTGGGACGCTTCCCGGTCCTGCTACATCATCCCCTTTGGTGATGACCTTGGCGGCAAGGGACCGGAGCTTTTGAAGCTGCTGGATGGCCTGATGACCACTGAGGAGCTTCTAAAGGAGGCCTGGTTTCGGGACTCTCTCCTCTATACAAGCAGCATCGGAGCCCATGGGCTGCTTTCGGAGCTGCACCTCGACGAATTCTCAGCAATGGCAGACAGTCAGGAACAGATAGATTGGAGCCAGAGGGAACCCGCCGTCCGGGCAGACCTGCTGGGACTGCTGGACACCGCCGGGTTCGATGAGCATGAATTTCTGATGTGGGAGCTACCCGAGGAGGAGCGGCAGGAGCTGGGCTGGGAAACCGTCCAGCTTCAAGGCCTCTTCCTGCTGGGCATCCTCAACGGAGTGGACGAGAAGGGCACTATGGCCCCCGAGGACCATCTGACCCGGGCCCAGGTGGCGGCGGTGCTGGCCCGGACCCTGCACCCGGAGCTGCGGGTGGGGGCGGAGGGCTACACCCTCACCCCGGTGGAGCTGGGGGATTGGGAGCCTCGGGGGATCGCCGCCGACTGGCTGGCCCTGGAGCGGGAGGGCCCCGGCGGGACCACAGAGGGGGCCATCTACCGGGCCGACGGGGCGTTTCTCACATTGGACGGGGGCCGCGTCTGGGTGGATGAGGAGGAGCCCTCTCTGGGGGCCTCCCATCTGGCGGCGGTATACCGGGGGGACCTCTGGGGCGTCTATGATGTGGCAGCCGGGGAATTCACCTTGCCCTATACAAAGCAGGCTATGCCAATTCAGAACCAGGCCCTCTCCCCCGATACCCAGAGCCGCTATGCTGTAATGAAGGATCAATATTATTCCTATGAGGGCAGCCCCATCTCCCCATACTTCGGTTGGGCAGGATCCCTCAACGCCTCCGGCGGCGGTTTTGTGGCTGACTGGATGCAAATATACCACATCCAATTCAAGGAGGAAACATGAAAGGTTTTATCCGGGACCTGTGTACTTGCCCCTCTTTGGTACGAAAGCTGATGCAGTGGAAGAAAGAGACGGAGCCCCAAAGGGCGCCTTATGGAGCTGACCCGGCCCAGTATTTTCTGGACTTTGTCCCCCCTGGGCCCCAGCGGGAGATCGTTGTGGTCTACCTCCACGGGGGTGGCTGGGACAAGGGCAGCCCCTCCTTCTTCTCCTTTATCGGTCAGCGGCTGGCCCGGGAGGGCTACCGCTGCGTTATGCCGGGCTACCGGCTGGTCCCCAAATCCCGTTTCCCCGCTCAAATCGAGGACGTGACCGCCGGGACCAAGGCGGCCCTGGCCCATCTGGAGGGGCAGGGGGTGGACGCCCGCCGGGCCGTGGTGGTGGGCTCCTCTGCCGGGGGGGCAGCTGGGGGCCCTGCTGTGCTACACCGGAGAGCTGGCGGGGCGGTTTTCCGGGTTTGTCGGTCTGGGGGGCGCCTACCGGTTCGACGGGGAGGTCCCTCTGTCGCTAAACGTACTTTCCAGGCGGCTCCTGAACGGCGGAGACCCCCGGGCGGCCCAGCCCTATTACCTGCTGGATGAGCACAGCCCCAAGACCCCCATGCTCCTGATCCACGGCCTGGAGGACGGGGTGGTGGGCTTCCCCT
>CANPNN010000043.1 GCA_947575475.1 uncultured Pseudoflavonifractor sp. | reverse complement strand
TGATCATGTTCTTGATATAGTCGGCGTGGCCCGGGCAGTCGACGTGAGCATAGTGGCGGGCCTCAGTCTCATACTCCACGTGGGCGGTGTTGATGGTGATGCCGCGCTCCTTCTCCTCGGGAGCCTTATCGATGCTGTCATAAGCCTCGAACTGGGCCTTGCCCTGAAGGGAGAGCCACCGGGTGATGGCGGCGGTCAGAGTGGTCTTGCCGTGGTCAACGTGGCCGATAGTGCCAATGTTGACATGGTCCTTGGTACGCTCAAACTTTTGCTTAGCCATGATTTTTCCTCCTTAAAAATACACTTTTGTATTTCGATTTTTCTGGGTTGGTCTGCAACCCTTCCGGCTACAGACCGGATATTGCTATTGTACCGTATCAGACTGGAAAAAGCAACAAAAATTTACTTTTATCCCTCGTCTTTCCGGCCACGCTCGGAAATGATCTTGTCGGCAATGCTCTTGGGGATCTCCGTGTAGCTGTGAGGCTCCATGGAGTACTGGCCGCGGCCCTGGGTGGAGGAGCGCAGGTCAGTGGCATAACCGAACATGCTGGCAAGAGGCACCAGGGCGTCCACCTGGGTGGCGCCGGAGCGGTTCTCCTGGCCCTGGATCATGCCGCGGCGGGCGGTCAGGTCGCCGATGACGTTGCCCAGATACTCGTCGGGCACGGTGACGGAGACCTTCATGATGGGCTCCAGCAGGCAGGGGTTGGCCTTCCGCATGGCCTCTTTGAAGGCCATGGAGCCGGCGATCTTAAACGCCATTTCAGAGGAGTCCACCTCGTGGTAGGAGCCGTAGGTCAGATGGACCTTCACATCCACCACAGGATAACCGGCCAGCACACCGGCGGTCATGGCGCCCTGGATACCGGCGTCAACGGCGGGGATATACTCCTTGGGGATAACGCCGCCGGTGATCTCGTTGAGGAACTCATAGCCCTTGCCGGACTCGTTGGGCTCCACGGTAATACGGACATGGCCATACTGGCCCTTACCGCCGGACTGCCGGGCGTACTTGGTCTCCTGCTCGGTGATCTTCTTGATGGTCTCCTTATAGGCCACCTGGGGCGCGCCTACGTTGGCCTCCACCTTGTACTCCCGCAGCAGGCGGTCCACAATGATCTCCAGATGCAGCTCGCCCATGCCGGCGATGATGGTCTGGCCGGTCTCCTCATCGGTCCAGGTCTTAAAGGTGGGGTCCTCCTCAGCCAGCTTCATCAGGGCAATGCCCATCTTCTCCTGGCCGGCCTTGGTCTTGGGCTCGATGGCCACCCGGATGACGGGATCGGGGAACTCCATGGACTCCAGAATGATGGGATGCTTCTCATCGCACAGGGTGTCGCCGGTGGTGGAGTTCTTCAGACCGATGACAGCGGCGATATCGCCGGAGTACACGGTCTCGATGTCCTCCCGGTGGTTGGCGTGCATCTGCAGGATGCGGCCGATACGCTCCTTCTGGTTCTTGGTGGCGTTCAGTACGGAGGAGCCGGTGTTCAGCACACCGGAATACACCCGCACATAGCTCAGCCGTCCCACAAAGGGGTCGGTAGCGATCTTGAAGGCCAGAGCGGAGAAGGGGGCGTTGTCGTCGGCGGGACGGGAATCCTCCTCCTCGGTGTCGGGATTCACGCCCTGAATGGCCGGAATGTCCAGCGGAGAGGGCATATAATCCACGATAGCGTCCAGCAGCTTCTGCACGCCCTTGTTCTTATAAGAGGTGCCGCAGGTGATGGGCACGATCTTGTTCTCGATGGTGCCCTGACGCAGGGCCTTGCGGATCATGTCCTCAGGAACAGGCTGCTCCTCCAGGACCAGCATCATGATCTCCTCGTCGATGTCGGCCACGGCGTCCAGCAGCTTGCTGTGGTATTCCTTGGCCTTCTCCATCATATCGGCGGGGATCTCCTCCACCCGCATGTCCTTGCCCAAGTCATCGTAGTAGATGTCGGCGTCCATCTCCACCAGGTCGATGATCCCTTTGAAGGTATCCTCGCTTCCGATGGGGAGCTGGATGGGCACGGCATTACACTTCAGACGGTCGTGGATCATGTCCAGCACGTGGTAAAAGTCGGCGCCCATGATGTCCATCTTGTTGACGTAGATCATACGGGGCACGCCGTAGTGGTCGGCCTGGCGCCAGACTGTCTCGGACTGGGGCTCCACGCCGCCCTTGGCGCACATGACGGTCACAGAGCCGTCCAACACGCGCAGGGACCGCTCCACTTCCACAGTGAAGTCCACGTGGCCCGGAGTATCAATGATATTGATACGGGTCTGGGGAAACTGGTCCTTGGTACCCTTCCAGTAGCAGGTGGTAGCGGCGGAGGTGATGGTGATACCACGCTCCTGCTCCTGAGCCATCCAGTCCATGGTGGCGGTACCGTCATGGGTCTCGCCGATCTTGTAGTTCACGCCGGTGTAGAACAGGATACGCTCGGTGGTAGTGGTCTTTCCGGCGTCGATGTGAGCCATGATACCAATGTTCCGAGTATTCTGCAAAGTAACTTTTCTCGCCATAATCTCTTTAACTCCTTGGTCTTACCAGCGGTAGTGGGCGAAGGCCTGGTTGGACTGGGCCATCTTGTGAACGTCCTCACGCTTCTTCACAGCGCCGCCAACACCGTTGGCAGCGTCCATGATCTCACCGGCCAGCCGCTCCTTCATGGTCTTCTCACCACGGGAGCGGGCATAGGCGGTCAGCCAGCGCAGACCCAGGGTCTGCCGCCGCTCGGGCCGGACCTCAATGGGCACCTGGTAGGTGGCGCCGCCCACGCGGCGGGCCTTGACCTCCAGGGAGGGCATGATGTTCTCCATGGCGGCCTGGAAGGCGTCCAAAGGCTCCTTGCCGCTCTTTTCCTTGATGATGTCAAAGGCGCCGTAGACCACCTTCTGGGCCACGCCCTTTTTCCCGTCCAGCATGATGCTGTTGACCAGCTTAGTCACCAGGACGGAATTGTACATAGGATCGGGCAAAATTTCCCGCTTGGGTACGTTTCCTCTTCTGGGCACTTTGCTTCCCTCCTTCATATAGGAATGATTTCATAGGTACTCGAAAGCTGGGCTCAGCTTCCGTGTAAAGACAAGTGCCAGTTGTCTTTCAGTGCCCTGTCAAGAAACGTCGTATATACAACGCTTTTTGGCAAGGCTGCTGCCTTGCGCTTCACAGCGCGATGTGATCTTGTTCATGGTTGCCGGAATGAAAATTATTTCTTTCCAGCCTTGGGCTTCTTGGCGCCGTACTTACTACGGGCCTGCATCCGTCCGTTCACGCCCTGGGTGTCCAGAGAGCCGCGGATGATGTGGTAACGCACGCCGGGCAGGTCCTTGACACGGCCGCCGCGGATCATGACCACACTGTGCTCCTGCAGGTTGTGACCCACACCGGGAATGTAAGCGGTCACCTCGTAGCCGTTGGTCAGCTTGACACGGGCGATCTTCCGCAGAGCGGAGTTCGGCTTCTTCGGGGTGGAGGTACGAACAGCGGTGCACACGCCCCTCTTCTGGGGAGAAGGCAGGTCGGTCTCACGGTTCTGAAGGGTGTTCAGGCCGAATTGCATGGCGGGAGAGTTGGACTTATAAGTCGCCTGCTTACGGCCCTTCCGAACGAGCTGGTTAAACGTAGGCATAATCTTCCTCCTTTCTTCAGTGGTTACTTTATATTTTAACAGAAAACCGGAAATTTTATCCCGTTTTCCGCTAAAACCGGGTTACAGAGCGGTTACGACTGTAACAAAGCGGTTACAGCCGCCCCCACGGCGATGCCGCAGGCCCGTCCCAATTCCTTCATGGATGGGACAGTTTCCACCGCCACGCCCAACTGGGCGCACAGTTCAGAAATGGGCTCCGTCACTCTGGGATCCGCATCAGCGGCCAAAAAAACCTTTTGGGCCGAGCCGTTCTCAACAGCCCGCCTGACCTGCTTGGCGCCCACGACTTTGGCTTTGTTGGAAAGTTCCGTGAGCATCCCAAAGTCCCTCCCATCTGAAAATGGGCGCACTTTTCCCTTTAGACGCCCAAGCAAAGTGAAATTATAGCATAGAGCGATTGGTAAGTCAAGGTTTTTTCGCTTGACAGGGGTATTTATCCTGCAAGGTCAATGATCTTTCGAAAGACCCGCCCTATCTTGGCGGAGGGGCGACTCCCCCGTTTGGAGATCAGCTCCAGATTCCAGCCAAATTTCTCACTTTCTATGGGGATGACGCGAAATCCGTCATAGGCGGTCTTTCCTAAAATAAGATGGGTGCTGATCCCCACCGCGCTATGAAAGAGCTCCGCCCGACAGGTATCCCTTACGGTGATGGTAGTCGCGATGATATCAGGCTCAAACCCTTCGGCCCGGCAGGCTGCGGTCAACTGGTGGTAGGTGCGGTAATTGGGATTGGTGGTGACCAACCTCTGATCCTTCAGATCCTTGAACTCCAGGGACTCCTTTTGATAGAAGGGGTGCCCCTCATGAACGAAAGCACACAGATGGCCCCGGCGCAGAACCGCGATGTCAAACTTGTCCGGATCTACCGGCCCCGCGGTGATGGCCATGGCGTACCGCTGGGCCAGCACCTCGCTTTCACACATAAGATCCATAGCGTCCACGCTGGTCAGTCCCTCCTCCGAGAGAAGCCTTTGGAGCCGCTCCATAAAGTCCCTTCCCATGACCTGAGCGGTTCCCATGGCAATCCCCAGGCCGATCCGGGTCTCCTCCCGATCCGCAATGCGCTCCAGCTCCTCCTGAAGGAAGCGGGTCTCCTCCAGGATCCGCCGGGCCCGAAGCTGCAGGGCAGCGCCGCTCTCGGTCAGCTCCAGGCCCTGGCTGGTACGGCGGAAGAGCTGGCAGTCCAGCTCCTGCTCCAGTTTCTTGACGGTCTTGCTCACCCCCTGGGGAGAGATAAAACATTTTTCTGCCGCCTTGGTGAAATTCTTTGTCTCGCATACGGTAAGATAGCAGGCCAGCGCAGTGATATTCATCCCCCTACCTCCTTTTGCTCCGATTATAACAGGAAGCGGCCTCGGTTGGCAAGGGCACATCCCCCCTCCAACCGAAGCCGCTCCATTTCTGTGCTCGTCTTTCTGTCACAGCCTGAGCAAGATCTCTCGCCCTCCCCGGCTGTCTCTGTCCATCAGAGCTTATTTTGCCCGAGCTGCGGTCTCGCCCGCCACCTTACCGAAGTAGGCCGCAGTCCCTACCGCCAGGCCGCAGCTGGGATACTCCCGGCCACAGAGGCCGGAGAAGGCCACCTCGCCCGCGGCGTACAGGCCTGTAATCGGCTTATCATTGGTATCCAAAACCCGGGCATCCTCATCTATCACCAAGCCGCCGTAGGTCACAGTGACAGAGGGATCCAGCCGGAAGGCATAAAGCTCCCCCTCCACGGGGATCATCTTGTGGGCAGGCTTACCGAAGTCCTCGTCCTCCCCCTTGGCACACAGAACATTATACCGATCCACCGTGGCCTGCAGCACCGCGGGATCCACCCCGATCTTCTCCGCCAGCTCAGCGGCGGTAGGAGCGTGGGGGGTGCTGTCCAGGGTCATGCCAAATTGAGCGCTCTTGTTCGGATCTGCGGCAGAGGCAATATAGTAGCCGTAGGAGCAGCCGCTCTGGGCGATGCCCTGGCCCACATGGTACTGGTAGGTATACTCATTGACCACCCGCTCGCCCCGGGCGTTCACGATGAGGCCGGCCTCCTCCTTGATGCCGATGCCACAGGTCTTGCTCACATAAATGACCTGGGTGGCGGGACTCACATCTTCTTTCGCCCCGATGGCAGTCGCCATCACTAAGCCGTCACCTACGTTTCCGGCGGGGACCAGCGTCATATAATCCTTTGCGCACCCGTCATAGCGGGCTGTCATCTCCCGGTTGGAGGCATAGCCTCCGGTACAGAGGATCACAGACTTGGCGTTAACGGTGACGGAGCTGCCATCACTTCTGGTTCCCTTTACTCCCACCACGGTATTCTGATTGTTTACCAGCAGCTCTTCTGCCCGGCAATTATACACAAACTGGGCCCCGGCTTTCTCGGCTGTCCCGGTCAGGGGAGTGGTGATCTGGGCCCCGTTTCCGCTGCCGCCGGAGACCTGTCCGCCGCCGCCGGCGGGATTGTGGACCCGCCAGGTCTCGATGGAGCTGTGGATCGCCTCCACATCCTGGAACTTCACGCCCCGATCCTCCATCCAGTACATCAGTTCTGCGGCGTTATCGCTGTAATTGCGCAAAAGCTTCTCGTTCAGCATCCCCTCGCCCACGCTTCTGAAAAAGTCCATCATCATGTCGGGGGTGTCGTGAATGCCCTGGGCCTCCTGCCATTTGGTGCCGGCGGCTACGATCTTGCCGCCGCTGCGGGCCGTGGCGCCGCCGGTGATGCCCTGTTTCTCCAGCACTATCACTTTCGCGCCGTTCTCCATGGCGGAGATCGCGGCGCACAGGCCTGCGGCCCCCGCGCCCACCACCACTACATCAGCCTCCAGGATCTGATCCTGGGGGGCGGGCTTCTCCACCGGCACGTTCTTAAGAAGCTCCGGATCTCCGCCCGCTGCAGTGACACACTCCGCCACCGCTGTGACGATAGCCCGGCAGGTCACAGTGGCGCCGGTGATGGTGTCCACCGCCAGGGACTGGCTGGCCAAGATCTGGCCAGGCAGCACCTCCGCAGGGGAGGTGGTCAGCCCCCAGGCCAGGCCGTAGGTCTCGCTGATCTCCTTGACCTTCACGTCGGTGATGGAGGTCTCATCAAAGGTGGTCTCCATGGTCACCTGGCCCTTGTGGCCCTTGGCTGTAGCGCTGTACGTTCCGGGGGTATACCGGTTGGCTTTGAGGGACGCCTTGCCCGCGGCCTCATCCAGACATTTCTGAACGGCGGTCTTCACGGCGCCCGAGGTCATGGTGGCCCCGGCCACCCCATCGATTTGAGCGCTGCCAGTGGTCAGGATCTGTCCCTTCAAGGTCTCCAGGGCGGCGCCGCCAATAGAGGGGGTCTCCTTCTCTCCCAGGATCTCACAGGCTGTGACCTTCCCGCCAGTCACCGTAACGGTAACTGTCACGTCCCCGCCAAAGCCCTGGGCGGCAGCGGTATAGACTCCATCGCCGCCGGCGGTAAAGTTGGGTACATTCACCAGCCCGGCCACACTGGGGGAATCCTTATCCCACTCCACCTGGAGTCCCATCAGCTCGCTGAGGTAGCGCAGGGGCACATAGGTGGCGCCGTCATAGGCAAATACCTCGGCGGCTTCCCCATTGGACTTGGTGGGGGTCACAGTCTGTCCGTTGATGGTCAGCTCCATGGGGGTAACAGAGATAGTCTTCTCTGTCCCGGCCGCCAATGCCACCGCTCCCATCGCCATGGACAGGGCCAGGATAAGGGCTGTGAAACGCTTTTTTACCTGAAATCTCTCCTTCATGTCATGCACTCCTTTTTCTTTTCTCTCCACTTTGACTCATTTTGAACACACGATATATCTTTAGTGTAATATAGAAAAAACATAAAGTAAAACACCATAAGGTTCCCCAGCCTCAACCACTGGTTGAGGCTGGGGAAGAAAAAGCGGCCGTCAGCTCCATCGCTTTCGGCCGCTGCGCCTATTGTCCGGCATTTCGCCTCTCCTATGCCCATGTCTCCAGGCTCACCGGGACTTTTGTTGTTATCGTGACCTCCCCGGGAATGACTTCACACCCATAGGCCAGCACCTCCACGCCTCCGGCGGCAGCCTTTCGGAGGGCTTCGCCAAAGGCCGGATGGGTGCGGTTGTTGGGGGAGAAGCCGTCCACCCCCGCCATCTGGATCACGAAGCATACAGCCGCCTCGTAGCCCTGCTGCTTTGCCAGCAACAGCTCCTCCAGGTGCTTCACCCCCCGCTCCGTGGGGGCGTCGGGGAAGTAGGTCCAGTTGTCCTCCTCCAGGGTACAGCCCTTTACCTCCACAAAGCCCTTCCGCTCCCCAGCCTCCCAGTAAAAGTCGAATCGGGAATGGCCCCAGGTTGTCTCGGGGCGGAGGAGGGTCAGACCGGGGACAAAATGCCCCGCTGTGGCCCATTCGGCAAACAGCTTGTTGGGGGCCTGGGAGTCCATGTTGATGAGCCGCTCCCCCTTCTCCACCGCCACCAAGTCGTAAGCGGTCTTCCGGGCGGGGTTGGAGGACTTCTCCAGATACACCGTGCAGCCGGGGACCAGCAGCTCCCGGCACCGTCCGGTGTTTTTTACGTGGACGGTCAGTTCCTCCCCCTCCAGCAGGACCTTAGCGATAAAGCGGTTGGGGCGGGCCAGAAATATGGCCCTGTGTATGTTTGGGTAGCGCATGGGATCACGTTCCTTTTCCCTCATTTTTCCTTTTTCGTCTGCTGCTCCCTGATATATTGAATGGCATACCGGGCCGTCAGCTTCAGATCTGGGCGGCGGCTTTTGAGGAAACGCTCCAAAAGGGGGATATCCTCCGGCTTCCCGATGGTCTGAAGGGCAATGTTGGCGTAGTAGATCTCGTATTGATAGGCCTTCTCATCCCCCTGGCAGAGATAGAAGGCGCAGGCTTCCCGACTCCTCTCCCCCGGACAGGCGGAGAGAGCCCGAAGGGCACCGTGGCGTACCCGGCGGCGCTCATCCGCAGTCAGGGCCAGGAGGGGAGAAAAATCCATTTCCTCCGGGAGAAGGAGCTTCTTTCTCCCCCAGTCGCCCACCCGGTCCAGCAGGGAGGAGAGAACGTGCCTGTCGGTCTCCACCGCCAAGCGTTGGATATAGAAGGGGACGGCCTCGGAAAGATAGGCTTTCTCCATCAGCCGGCCATAGATAAAGTAGGCGGCGGCGCGGATCTCCCGTTGTTCCTTTTTCTTGCCCTCGTTGGTGGTGACGATCTCCTGCAGCAATGAAAAAATAGCGGGGTCGGCGAGAGTCTCCGCCTCCCGCAGAGCCTTCCAACTGATGGTCTCGTCGCTGCGGGTGAAACACTCCTCCCGCGTATTGATCCGGGCGATCAGCGCCAGCAGCTCTGCCTTCTCCATCAGCTCCCCCTATGCCTTCAGGTGTTCCTGCACATAGGACAGGGACACATCCATCCGCCGGGCTATCTGCTCCGGAGTCATGCCCCCGGCAGCGAAGCGCTTTACCACCTGGGTCATGCTCTCCCCCACCTCAATAACGTGTCCGTCCGGGTCATAGAAGCGCACCACCCGCTGGCCCCAGCGGTGCTCCAGGGGCGGGTGGACATAGGAAATGTCCCACGTTTCCATACATTTTAGAAAGCTGTCCATATCTTCTTCCTCAAAATACAGTTCTCCAGAATGCCCCTGAAAGGTCACAGGCTTCCTGCCGATGAACTCCCGCCAGCTTTCCAGGGTCTGGAGGACGAGGTTCCCGGTGAGGGTCACGTTAGCGCCGAAGTCCTGAAGAATCTCCAGGCCCAGAACCTCCCTATAGAAACGGAGGCTGACCGCCAGGTCCCGCACCGCGATCTATGTGCTTATATATCTCATTTCTGCTCC